>NZ_JBFAOM010000008.1:0-283032 GCF_040675235.1 Nonomuraea sp. NPDC049637 | reverse complement strand
CTGCCGCTGGCCGCGCTCGGCCTGCTCAACCCGATGATCGCGGGGGCCGCGATGGCCTTCTCCAGCGTGTTCGTGGTCAGCAACAGCCTGCGGCTGCGCCGCTTCAAGTGAACGACGGCCTCCAGTGAAGAGGGCTCCGGGCGCGACGCCCGGAGCCCCTTTCGCGTCCCCGGCCCGTGCACAGCCGTCGCCGGTCAGGGGCGGACGGCGCCGAGCAGCCGGGTGCGCCAGTAGTCGTCGAGGTCGACCACCTTGACGACGTCGCCGGTCTGGGGCGCGTGGACCATCTTCCCGTTGCCGGCGTACATGCCCATGTGGCCGAGTCCCTTGCTGAAGAGCAGGTCGCCGGGCTGCAACGCGTCGAGCGAGACGCGTCTGCTCGCGCCCCAGGCCCATTGCGTCCAGGTGGTGCGGGGCAGCTCGACGCCCGCGGTGCGCCAGGCGGCCTGGGTGAGGCCGGAGCAGTCGTAGGAGTTCGGGCCCTCGGCGCCGTACTGGTAGGGCTTGCCGACCTGGGCGAAGGCGAACTGCAACGCCTGGCGGGCGTTTCCCGAGGCCGAGCCGGTGTACCTGATGCCGGCGCTGTTGGGATCGCCCGCGCGGAAGGCGCCCAGCCTGCGCAGCAGCTTCGTCTGCGCCTTGACCAGCGTGTCGACCTTCGCCTTCTCCGCCCGCACCTTGTCGCGCGCCGCGTCGGCCTCGGCCAGGACGGCCCGGGCCTCGTCGCGCCGGGCGCGCAGGTCCTTGGTCGTCGCCTGGAACGCCGCCAGTTTCGCCGCCCTGGCCCGGGAGATCTGCTCCAGGGCGGCCATGCCGCTCAGCACCTCGTCGGGGGTGCCGTCGGCGACGAAGCGGCCCCAGGTCGTGAGCGGGCCCGACTGGTAGTCGCTGACCACCGCCGAGACGAGGTCTTTGCGTAACCCGTCCGCCTGGGCGTTCTTGCGCGCGACCTCGGCGTTGAGCGCGTCGTACTTCTGCTTGGCCTTCTTGTGCGCCTCGGTCGCCTGGTTGTACTGCTCGACCACCTCGTCGGCCCGCTCGTTCAGCTTCACCAGCCTGGCCCTGGCCTTGGCGGGCGACGGATCGGCCGAGGCGACGCCTGGGATGGAGACCGCCGCGACCGCCGCAAGTGTCACGGCCACTGCCGCTCGCCCCAGCCTCGTCGCCACGACCACTACGATGCCTCCTCGTACGCCTCCACGCCTGAGCCGGAATAGTACCGAAATACGCCCTGCTTGTTGGCATTTCGCCGGTACTATCCCGCGTAACAGGCCGTCGTTCCGGCTCGTGTGGGGATACGCACGCCACGTCCGGCGCGTTCACCGGAACGCCGAAACGCCCGGCTCCGATAGGAGCCGGGCGTTTCCCGACGACCTCAGCGGGCCGCGCGGTGCTCGGCGGCGCGACGGGCGTCGGCCAGCGGCTTGGACGGGACGATCAGCGTGGGACGCGCGGTGGCGTGCATGACGTGGGTGGACGTGCTGCCCGACAGCAGCGCCCGCAACCCCTGCCGCCCGCGCGAGCCCAGGACGATCAGCGAGGCGTCGGCCTCCTCGGCGGCGTCGACGATGGCGGCGGCGACGACCTCCTCCGGGACCGAGGCGACCCGCGGCTCGGCCCGCAGCCCGAGCGAGCGGGCCAGGTCGGCGCCCTCGGCGGCCAGCCGTTCCGAGGCGTCCATGGTCCTGGCGTCGATGTCCCGCAGGGCCTCCAGGGCGGGATGCCCTTCGAGGTGGGCGGCCAGGCTCTCCAGGGGCTGACGGGCGTACAGCACCACCGCGGACGCGCCGGGGAACAGCCGGGCGGCCTCCTCGACGGCGTGGCGGGCGTCGGGTGAACCGTCGTAGGCGATGAGGATGGACATGGGGATCTCCTTCGGAGCTGTGAGCGTCGAGGTCAGCCGCGGGTGGCGGCGGTGGTCTCGGCGGTGTCGGCGGCCTCGGCGGGTGCGGCGCCCCGCGAGCGGAGCGTCAGCGCGGCGATCAGGGCGCCGGCGACCGCGATCCCGGCGGCTCCCACGAAGGCCGAGGAGAAGCCGTCGGTCAGCGCGGGCAGGTTCCCGAGCTGGGCGGCGCCGTTGGCGGCGGCGACGGCCGTCATGGCGGCCAGCCCGAGGGCCGAGCCGACCTGGTAGCTGGTGTTGACGATGCCGGAGGCCAGGCCGCCCTCCTCGGGACGGGCCGAGGAGATGGCGGTGCCGAGCGAGGGGATGAAGGCCAGCGACATGCCGAGCGCGGCCACCAGGCTGGCGGGCAGGACGTCGACCGCGAAGCTGCCCTCGGGGCTGATCAGCGACAGCCAGCCCATCCCGACGGCGAGCAGGACCAGGCCCGCCACCGTGACGGCCTTGGGGCCGAACCGGTTGATGGCGCGCGGCGCCAGGACGATCATGCCGAGCATGATGAGGACGGTCATCGGCACCAGGGCCGCGCCGCTGGGGAAGGCGCTGTAGCCGAGGACCTGCTGCAGGTACAGGTTCAGGAAGAACCACATCGGGATCCAGGCGCCGCCGAGCAGGAGCTGGGTCAGGTTGGCGGCGGCCAGGTTCGGCGTACGGAAGATCGACAGCCTCATCAGCGGCTCGCGGCGGCGGGCCTGGATCGCGAGGAAGGCGACGAGCAGCGCGATCGCGGCGGCCAGCACGCCCCAGGTCTGGGCGGAGCCCCAGCCGACCTCGGGCGCCCGGACGATGGCGTAGACGGCCGCGCCCAGCCCGGCGGTGACGGTCAGCGCGCCGAGGATGTCGATGGAGCCGCGCTGGGACTGACCGGCGGGCATCAGCGGACGGGTGGCGAAGAGCGCGACGAGCGCGATCGGGATGTTGATGTAGAAGACCCAGGGCCAGCTCAGGTACTCGGTGATGACGCCGCCGAGGAACACGCCCGCGGTGCCGCCCGCCGGGGCGGCCGCGCCGTACAGGGCGAGGGCCTTGGTGAGCTCCTTGGGGTCGTGGCCGAACAGCATCATCAGCAGGGTCAGCGCGGACGGAGCGATCAGGGCCGCGCCGACGCCCTGGACGGCACGTCCGGTGAGCTCGACCCACACCTCGGGGGCGATGCCGGCGACGAGCGAGCCGGCCAGCAGGATGAGCCAGCCGGCGCCGAACAGCTTGCGTGCGCCGAACAGGTCCGAGAGCCGGCCGCCGAGCAGCAGGAGCCCGCCGAAGGCGACGACGTAGGCGTTGAAGACCCACGACAGGTTCTCCTGCGAGAAGCCGAGGTCTTCCTGGATGCGGGGGAGGGCCACGCCGATGATCGACGTGTCCATGATGACGATGAACTGGGCCGTGGCGATCAGGGCCAGGGCGGTCCATCGCCGGGGGGATGGTGCGGACATGAGCATTCTCCAGCACTACGCCGTACCCCGGTGGGGGATGCGGGCGGGTCTTTTGGGTTCCTCTGAAATACTGGTAGGGGGTATCTGGCGATGAACATACATACACCGGGGGGGTATCTGTCAAGCCCGCGCCGGAGATCACCCCGGCAGTGCACCGGGACGGCGAGCCCGCGTACGTCGCCGAGGCGGCACGACGCCTGGCCGGCGGCAGCGTTTCCGCAGCTCGAGCGGCCTCTGCCTCAAGGCGTCCGGGAGGCGTCACGGGGGCAAGGGCGCGCATTTGACGCGTGCACGGGGTTGCGATGTGCCGCACTTGTCCGGGTGGCGGGGTGTGCGGGAGCTGCGGGGGCGGAGGTGCGGGATAGGGCGCGGCATGGGGGGTGGGGGTATCGCGCGAGCTGTGCGGGGGAGGGGTATGCGGTGCGCGTCGGCGGCGCGGGGTGTGCGGGCCTTGCGGGCCGGGCCGCCGGAGGCACGGGCCGCACGTTGGGCGGCTCATGGTGGCGCCAGGACGTGCCTGCTCATGGCGGTGAGTCGGGGGCATGCCGGGGTGGACGTGCCCTCCTGGCTCGGGGGCAGGCCCGCGATGGCGTCAGGGTCATGCCGCTCGTGGAGGTGCGCCGGGTGTCGTGTCGGAGGCGTCGGGCGCTCAGGGGTCGGCGTCGGGAGCCGGGATGTGCGGTGGTCGGAGAGGCCCGCTCATGAGGGCGGGACGGGGGCTGCGAGCGGGCCCGCCTCGCGTCCGGGATTCGTGGGCGATCACGGAAGGCGGGCGGGTCGGCTCATGTCGTGCCTGGGGCGGCGTCCGGTCAGTGGCCGTGATGGCCGTGATGGCCGTGATGGCCGTGATGGCCCTCGTGTCTCTGGTGGTCGTCGCTGCCCTGGTGGCCGCCGTGGCCCTGGTGGTACTGGTGGATCACGGCGTGGCCCTTGCCGCGGGAGATGAGCCACTTGTTCACCGGCGTCGTCAGCAGGAACGCCACCAGTAGCGACCCGGCAAGCGCCACCCAGAACAGCCAGTTGCCCAGCCCGGCGTCCATGGCGCCCGGCACGGTCACCATCACGGTGTTGTCCAGCACCTCCATCACCGCGATCGAGATGGTGTCGGCGGCCAGCGCCACCTTCAGCGCCGCCTTGACGTCCACCCCGGCGCGCAGGACGCCGCGCATGGTCAGCGCGTAGCCGAACACGAAGGCCAGCGCCACCGAGATGATCACGGTGGCGAGGTTGGACAGGCCGAGCGCGGTGCCGATCACCATGCCGAGCACTTCGCCGATCGCGCACCCGGTCAGGCAGTGCAGGGTCGCCTGCGCGGCCATGGCCCACGTGGCGGCGGGCGGAGCGGCGTGATGGTGTTCCGGCGAGGAGGAGGGAGGGTGATGTCCACTATGGTCCATGGTGATACTCCTAGGAGGGGTGACCGATTTTAGGGGTATGGGGTATGCCGGTAAAGAGGGAGGTGAGCCTCTTGTCGGTGGCACGTGGGCGAAGAGAGGGTCCGAGGACCGGCTTCCCGCGAGCGGACCAGGCTACTACGACGTATAGTAGACAAAGGCGTGCCCCCATGCCGTCCGTCCACCTCGGGAACAGCCCGGCCGCCGCCCCGTCCGGGCGGGCATGAACAGGCGGGGACACGGCGAACTGGTCGCGGCGGCCGTGCGGCACTGGACGTGCTGGGGCGTCCCCTGAGGCCGTCCGGCCAGCTAGATACTAGCGACAGTAGTAGGTCAGAGCGACAGCAGCGAGTGGCAGTGGTGGGCCAGGAACGAGCCGACCCCCGGCGCCAGCGCCACCGCCGCGGGCCCGCCCAGCAGCGCGCTGACCGCCAGCAGCCCGGTCAGCCGTTCGCGGCGGCCGAGCGGCTGCTCGGGGCCGAGCAGCCGGCGTACGCGGCTGAGCGCCGTCTCCCCGCCCGCCCCGAGCGTGAACGCCGGCGCGCGCCCGGTGGCCAGGCTCACCAGCGCCGCGGCGATCTGGGCGCGCGGGTGACGGCGGGCCGCGACGTCGTCGGCGAGCAGCTCGACCAGCCGGGCGATCTCGGTCCTGGCCCGCTCGAACAGCGGCACCCCGGGAAACGCCCGCACCAGGGCCTCGGCCCCCGCCAGCACCAGATGATGACGGCCACGCAGGTGCGCCCGCTCGTGCTCCAGCACGGCGGCGATCTGCTCCGGCGTCAGGGCCCGCAACGCGCTCGTGGTGATGACGGTCTGCGCCCGCCGGCCCGGCACGCAGTACGCCAGCCGTTCGTCGTAGTCGATCACCACCACGCCCAGATCGGCGTCGCGCCGCCCGAGCAGCCGCAACATGGCGGCGTGCCGGCGACGCTCCACGGCGGCCCGCACCAGCACCGTCCCGCCGCACCAGAGCACCCTGGCGAGCACCGCGCCGGCCGCGAGCATGGCCGCGAACCCCACCCGCGACACGCTGGAGCCGTCGCCCAGCATGTCGGCGCACGCCTCGAACAACCCCGCCAGCCCGTGGCCCACGATCTCGGCCGGCACGGCGAAGGCCAGCGCGGCGAGCACCGCCGAGGCGACCACGGACGCCGCCCCCGCCTGCCACAGCGCGATCGCCAGCCGCGGCGCCCGGTCGGCCCACTTCGCGGCCCGCTGCCCCGGCACGGGCAGCCAGACGGCCGCCACCACGGTGTAACAGGCCAGCACGACGGCGGCGATCATGCGGGACGGCCCCGGTGCGGGTAGACCTGAAGGGCCGCCTCCAGCGCCGCGGCCTCCTCGGGGGTGAGCCGTTCCAGGAAATGCACGAGGGTGGCGGCCTGGTTGCCGCTGCCCGCGAGCGCGCGGCGCATCAGGTCGGCGGTGTAGGCCTCCTTGGAGGCGACCGGTTCGTAGACGTAGGCGCGGCCGACGGCCGCCCGCCGGAGCATGCCCTTGGTGTGCAGCTTGTCCATCACGGTCATCACCGTGGTGTAGGCGATGGTCCGCCGCTGCTTGAGGTCTTCGAAGACGTCGCGGACCGAGGCGGGACGCCGCCTGGCCCACATCCAGTCCATGATCGTGGATTCGAGCTCGCCAAGGCCACGCATCATGCCGGTCATGCTACCCGCGGTCGTAGTCAGAGCGCCTCGCCCGCGGCGATGGACCGCTTGAGCCTGATCAGGTCCTTCGGCGCGTTGACGGCGACCGCGCCGACCAGCACGCCGTCGCGGGCGAACGCCACGGCGAAGCGGTCCTCGTCCGGGTGGCCGGCGACGACGCGCGCCTCGTCGGCCAGGTGGGGCAGCCCGGCCGTCTGGATGCGGGCGCCGTGCACGTGGGTGGCGAAGTTGGGCACGTCCGCGAACGGCTGCGCCTCGTCGGGCCCGGCCAGCAGGTTGCGGGCGGCCACCGCGCCCTGCTCGTTGGCGTTGGACCAGTGCTCGACGCGGATCAGGGCGTCGCCGTACAGGCGGTGGGGCCAGCGGGCCACGTCGCCCGCCGCGACGACGTTCACCGAGCCGGTGGCGTACAGCGTCGGCTCGCACAGCACGCCGTCGTCCACGGCCAGGCCGCTGCCCGCCAGCCATTCGGTGTTGGGCGTCACGCCCATGCCGCCCACGACCAGGCCGGCGGACAGGACGCGGCCGTCGCCGAGCCGCACCTGCCCGCCGGTCACCTCGGTGACGCGGACACCGGTGACGAGTTCGACGCCGTTGCGCTCGTGGTGCCCGGCCAGCCAGCGCGCCGCCGCCGCGCCGAGGCCCGCGTGCATGGGGTGCGGGCCGGAGTCGACCAGGGTGACCTTGCGGCCGAGCTGCCTGGCCGTGGTCGCCACCTCGCCGCCGATGAACCCGCCGCCGATGACCAGCACGTGCTCGTGGCCGGAGTCCAGCTCGGCGCGCAGGGCCAGGGCGTCCTCAAGGGTGCGCAGGGTGTGCACGCCGTCGAGCCGCCTGGGACGGGCGCCGCTCGCGACGACCAGGCCGTCGTAGCCGAGCTCGGCGCCGTCGTCGAGGACGACCGTGCGGCTCCTGGCGTCCAGGCGTACCGCCTGCCTGCCGCGCAGCCAGTCGTCGCCGAGCTCCTCCGCGCCGGGGAGCGTGACGTCCTCGTCGCCGCGCAGGACGCTCTTGGACAGCGGCGGCCGGTTGTACGGCGCGTGCGCCTCGGCGCCGACCAGCGTGAGCTCGCCGTCGAAGCCCTCCCGGCGCAGGGTCTGGACGGCCCGCAGCCCCGCCAGCGAGGCGCCGACCACAACGATCTTGTCAAGAGTCCTCATGCAGGGCAACGATACCGGTAGGGGGTATAGCAGAGGCAATGTGACGCGCGTCTCACATACCCCTCCGCCGTATGGCTTGCCTTTCCCGAAGATCGGGCGTACGTTCTCTTCCGACATACCCGGCCGGGGTATCACGAGAGGAGCGAGGCGATGAGCACGAAGACCTACACGGTGTCCGGAATGACCTGCGGCGGCTGCGCGGGCACCGTCAAGACCGAGATCGGCAAGGTCGCCGGGGTCTCCTCGGTCGACGTCGAGCTGGCCACGGGGCAGGTGACCGTCACCTCCACCGACGCCCTCGACGACGCGAAGATCAGGGACGTCGTCGAAGAGGCGGGCTACGAGCTGGTGGCCGGCTGAGCAGGCGGGACCACCGAAGCGGCGCCGGGCCGACCCCGGCGCCGCTTCGGCCTGTCCGGGGCTGATCCCGCCGCCGGTTCGGCTCGGGCGGCGGGATCGGCGCAGGGCCGGCTCAGGGCTCCCGGGTCAGCGCCTGGTGCAGGCCCCGGCAGGCCCGGGTGAGCGAGGTCGAGCCGCGTCTGTCCGCGTGGGCGGCCACCTCCGGGATCGCGCCGCGCGCGCCGGCCCACATGGCGACGTCCGTGGCCAGCACGACGGCGTCGGTGTGCGCACGCCGGGCACGCTCGCCCCCGCGCGGGAGGAAGACGGCCAGGAAGTGGCGCAGGATCGTCCACGCCTCGGCGTGCGCGCCCTGCCGGGCGGCCAGTTCCAGTGACGGCAGGGCGAGGTCGGCCCGCACGCCGCCGCGGCGGCTCAGCATGCCCAGCGCACGACCCGTCTCGGCGGCGGGCAGCGCGCCCTTGGCCGCCAGTTCGAGCAGCGGGGGCACCGCGTCGTCGCCCTCCGCGGTGAGCAGGAAGGCCAGGACCAGGGCCGTGGCCGGGCCGGACTCGCCTCCGGCCAGCGCCAGGCCGCGCAGGTCGTCGACGCCGGGCGGGACCGCGTAGTCGAGCAGGCAGAGCGCCAGATGGGCCGCCGCGAGCTCCCGGTGGTGCGGCGTCATGCGCGGCCAGAAGTCACGTGAACCGCGCCGGAAGTGGCCCCTCCCGGAGGGCGCGGCCAGCAGGGCGTCGACGCGGGCGAGGCCGGTGGGCTGGGCAGGCGGCCAGCTCACGGCGGCGACCCCGCGCCGGTCGAGGACCTGCTCGTGGGACGCCGAGCCGAGCTCGGGGCTCCAGGTCACCTCGACCCGCGGGGGCGGCGGCGCGCCGCGCCCGAGCCGGCGGGCCACCGCGGCGGCGGCCTGCGAGCCGATGCCCTGCGCCCGTCCGGCCAGCTCGGGGGCAGGCTCGGGCGGCAGCCGCAGCAGGGCCTGGGCCAGGTCGAACGGCAGCGGTTCGCGGCCGGAGCGCGCGCACCCGGCCAGGCGGGTGAGCAGCGCCTCGGGGTCGAGGTGGCCGTCGGCGCGGGTGGGCGTGGCCAGCAGGACCGGGGGCAGGGCTCCGGCCTTCGCGGCGCGCAGCAGCTCGTCGAGGCGGGACAGCAGGAAGGCGTGGGGGCCGGCGCATACCTCCGGGCGGGGGAGCCGGTCCCACTCGGCGGGCGCCGGCCGGGCGCCGGGGTCGTAGAGATCGGTCTCGACGTCGTCCGTCCGCAGCAGCGTCTCCTGCACGTCGTCGGGCAGATCGTGCAGCGGGAGCATCGTGCGCAGGCCGGGGAGCAGGCGGAAGGCCGTGGCCGCGAGGTTCACCATGCCGTCGTACAGGGCCTGCCCGACGTCGCCGGGCGTGCTCCGGTACGGCGTCCACTCCCGCGGCGGACGCGAGCCGGGCGGCCCCGGATCCTCGCCCGGGTTGACCAGCTCCCTGGCCAGCGCGGTGCACCAGTCGCGCGGCGACTCCCACACCGGCATGTCGTAGAGCACCGGCCGCAGCTCCTCGCCGAACCGCCGGGCCAGCGTCTCCCGCAGGGAACCGGGGTTCGCGTGGGCCTCCCGGACGACCGCCGCCAGCCACGCCTCGACGGCGACCCAGTCCACCTCCGCCGGCGGACCGGCCTCCGGGCCGCAGACCGGGAACGGGCCGGGCACGGTGGCCTCGGGCAGCAGGCCAGGGGTGAAGTCGCCGGTCCGGCCCGCGCCGAAGCGCTCGTGCAGCCGCCGGGCCGAGGCCGGGGGCAGCAGCTCGGCCCCCTCCAGGAGCGCTGCGGGGTCGGTGAGGTGACCGGCGTACTTGAGGGTGAGGGCTACCGCGCGGTCGCGCACCTCGTGGGAGGCGTGCCCGTACGCGTTGCTCAGCGCAGTGACGTGGTCGTTGACCCGTTCCGGGTGGGGGCCGAGGGCGCGGTCGAGCCAGGTCAGGCCCTTCACCGCGAGCCCGGCCTCCGGGCGGAAGGTCATCGACTCGACGGCCTCGGCGACGTCCGCCGGGTCGAGCCGGGCCCCGCGCACCTGCCGCCAGGCCAGCTCGGCCACCGGGCCCGGCGCGGTGGCCAGCAGCCGCAGGTAGTCGCGCAGCCGTCCGGCCGACTCCGCCGGCGTGGGCGCCACGAGCGTGTGCAGCCGGACGAAGAACCGCAGGTCACGCGTGTCGCCACCGAGCAGGAAACGGCGCACGCAGCCCGCGATGACCTGCTCGCGCGGCAGCGCGCGGCCGGCCAGGGCCAGCCAGTGGGACGGCTCGGGGGTGAGCTTCTCGTCGGCCAGCGCCCGGCCCGCGCCGGCCGCCTCGAAGATCCGCGGAAGCAGGTGGGGCGTCAGCGGGTCGTCGGCCACGACCGCCGCCGACAACCAGGCCGCCACCAGCGGCTCGTGGTCGGGCGGGGGGACCGGGCCGTCGCGCAGCAGCGCCAGGGCCAGCGGCACGGCCCGGTCGTCGGGACGGCGGACGCGGCGCGCGAGCCGGGCCGCCAGCTCGGCCCGCCAGGCCGCCGGCCGGCCGGAGACCGCTCTGACCAGCCGGTGCGGGCTCGGCACGCCGGACGTTCCCGGATCGAGGTCGCGCTTCATCAGCCAGGTGGCCGCGCCGGCCGGGCCGGGAACGGTCGCCGCGCCCACCATCATCAGCGCCTCGGCGGGACCGGTGAGCTGGTCGAAGGCGTCCCAGCGGGCGGCGAGCAGCCGCGGGCGCAGCTCGGCGAGCAGGCCCGGCAGCTCGGCGGCGACGGCGGCCCGCTCGGCGCCGGTGAGGTCCGGCAACCGCGCCGCCAGCCGTTCGGCGTCACAGGCGAGCACGAGGCGCCTGATCTCGGCGCGGACGTCGTCGGCGTTCATGACGTGGCTCCGGTCAGCTGGGCGTGGAGGCGGCGGCAGGCGTGGGCGAAGCGAGTCGTCCGGCGGCTGCCCGCGAACTCGGCGACGACCGGGATCTCCCCGCGCGCGCCGGTCCAGAGGGCCACGTCGGTGGCGAAGGCGACGAGCCGGGTGTGGCTCACGGTGACCCGCCGCCCCTCGCCGGGCAACATCACGGGCAGCAGGGCCCGCATGACGCGCCACACCTCGTGGTGGCCGCCGGCCTCGGCCAGCCGGGTCAGGGCGGCGATGGCGGGGGTGGTCTCCTGCCAGGTGCGGCGCAGCACCAGCGCGAGCCGGCGGCCGATCTCCTCGGCGGGCAGCTCGCCCCTGGCGGCCAGGCGCAGGGCCAGCGGGATCATGCCGGGCACGCCGCCGGCCAGGAGGAAGGCGAGGATCAGCGCCGTGGACTCGCCCATCGGACCCTGGGCGAGCTCCAGGCGGGTGATCTCGGCCGGAGCGGTCCAGGCGCCCCAGTGGTGGCCGTGCAGCAGGTAGGGCAGGAAGTTGACGGCCACCACCTCGCGGTGCGAGGGCAGGACGGCGGGCCACGCCCCCAGCGTGTGGCCGGACTCGCCGCCCGCCCGCTCGACCGGCTCGCGCAGCACCACCTCGTCGATCAGCCGAAGGCCGGTCGGGGCCGTCACCCGCAGCACGGGCCGCAGCCTGACCTCGGTGAAGTGCTCCGGCTCGCCGTCGCCGAACTCGACCATGGACGCGCCGACCATGTGCCGCCACACGTGGCCGCACTCGGGGTCGGCCATGCCGTCACCGGCGAGCCAGCGGGCGGCCGACCGCGCCGCCTCCGACTCGACCTTGGCGGCCCGCTCGGCCGCCGCCGGATGGCGGCCCCGCGGCAGCCGCAGCAGCGCCTGCGCCAGGTCGGCGGGGAGCGGCTCCACCCCGGCGGCGGCGCACGTCTCCAGCCGGCCGACCAGCACGTCGGGGTCGAGGTGGCCGCTCGTCCAGGTCGGGGTGGCCAGCAGCACCGGCGGGAGGGCGCCGGCGCGCAGGGCCGCGGCCAGCTCCGCGTAGCGGTGCAGCAGGAAGTCGTGGAGCGGGGCGACCCGGCCGAGGCGGGGCAGGCGGTTGCGCCGCCGCCACTCGTCCTGCTCGGACAGCGCCTGCGGCAGGTACGAACGCCGCCGCGGCGGCACGAACACGACGGTCACCTGCGCGAGCGGCTCGTCCGGGCCCGGCGGGGGCACCGGTTCCCCCAGCCGCATCGCCGCGATCCGGACGGGATCCACGCCGAGCACGGCCATCTCGTCGTAGGCGCGGTCGAGGAGGTGGTACGGCATGACCTCCACGGAGTCGTCGTACCGGACGCCGGGCCTCTTCCGCACCGGACGCTCATCGGGTTCGTTCAGCCTGATCCGGCCTCCGGCGAAGGGGATCTCCCGGTCGCCCTCGCGGGCCACCGCCTTGGCGGGACCTTCGTCGCTGGTCCAGGTGATGGAGAAGACGCGCAGCGGGGCGTCGTCGTCGAGGAATCGGCCGGGCCGATGGGCGCCCAGTGTGATCCGCCTGGGCGACGGCTCCTGGTCGGGCTCCTGCCCGCGGGTGACGGCGCGCACCCGCACGGAGTGGGCGGCGCGGTCCCAGAACCTCTCCGGCTGGATCGGCGGGAGCTCCGGCACGCTGCCGGGGGTGACGAGCTCGGCGGCCAGCGCCGTCCGCCAGTCGCCGGGGTCGAGGCACACGTCCCTGAGCCGCCAGTGGCCGCCGGCCTGCGCGACGTGGGCCTGCTCGACGTGGGGCGCGAGCCTGCGGCGCAGCTCAGCCCGGTCGTCGGCGACGCCGGTGACGAAGGCCGCCAGCCAGCGCTCCTCGTCGATCCAGGGCTCGTGCCCGTCCGGGAAAATCGACGGCTCGGGGAAGGGCAGCGCCTGCGCGGGCTCGGGCAGCGGCGGGAACTCCTTGGGCTCCAGCAGCTCCTCGACCGGGGTCTGCCCGCCGAACCGCCCGGCCAGCTTCGCGCCCAGGTCGGCGGGGAGCTCGCGGACGGCGTCGAGGATCGCCTCGGCGTGCTCGGTGAGCAGGTCGGCGTGTTTGAGGGTCAGCTCGACCGCGCGGTTGCGCACGTCGAAGGACGTGTGCCCGTACGCCGTGGTCAGCGCGGTGACGAAGTCGGCGGCGGTCTCCGGCGTGGCCCGGATCGCCTGGTCGAGCCAGCGCAGCCCGGTGGCGGCGAGCTTGGCCTCGGCCCGGAAGGTGAGCGCGTCGACCGCCTCGACCAGGTCGGCGTGGTCGAGCGGCATCGCGGCGCGCACCCGCGCGGCGGCCGACTCGGCGACCGTGCCGGGCGCCGACGGCAACAACCGCAGGTAGTCGCGCAGACGGGCCGCCGACTCCGCGGGCGTGGGATCGAGCAGCGTGTGCAGCCGGACGAAGAACCGCAGGTCCTGCTGCTCGCCGCCACGCAGGAACCGGCTCACGCAACCGTCTAGGGCCTGCTCCCTGGGTGTCTTGCGGGCGACGGCGGCCAGCCAGCGGGAGGGCCGGGGCTGCAGCGACTCCTCCCGCAGGACGCGGCCGGCGCCGTCGGCGTCGAAGATCCGGGGCAGCAGCACGGGGGCCAGCGGGTCGTCGGGCACGGTCGGCAGGAACAGCCAGGCGGCCACCAGCGGGTCGTGGTCGGGCGGCACCGCGCCGGACCGGCGCAGCAGCTCCAGGGCCAGCGGCGCGATGCGGTCGGCGGGACGGCGCACCCGCCGGGCCAGCCGCACCGCGACGTCCCGGCGCCATTCCGGCGGACGGGCGGCCGCCACCCGGCACACCTGGTCGACCCTGATGGCCGGCCCCCAGCGGCGGTTGACGTCGCGGCCGGTCATCCACGTCACCGCGGCGGCCGGGCCGGTGATGAGCCCGACCCCGGCCACCAGCAGCGCCCTGGCGATGCCGGTGAACAGCTTCTCGACCTCCCAGGAGACCATCTCCCCGAAGTCGTCGGGGGTGCTCGGCGCGCACCTGCTCGGTGCGGACCCGGCGCAGCTCCTTGACCAGGCCGGGCAGCTGCCCGGCCAGCTCGGCGCGCTCCCGCTCGGTGAGCGTGACCAGCCGGTCGGCCAGGCGGCCGGACTCGTTGCGGACGACGAGGTCGCGGATCTCCGTCCAGGTGGTCATCGGGAGACCTCCACGGCGGCGCGGGCGACGATCCGGGCGGCCAGCACGTGCTTGCACGGGCCGCGGGAGCCGCGGTGGTCCCACCACCACTCGCAGGTGCAGGAGCCGTCGGCCAGCGAGACCTGACGCGTGCCGCCCGAGGTGCGGACGGTGGCCGACTCGCCGTCGAGCCGCACGGCGCCCGCCTCGACGAGCCTGCGCGCCTTGGCCAGCCGCGGGTTGAGCACGGTCACGTTGTCCTTGTCGTAGGGCAGCTCGCGGTGGAAGTGGGCGGCCTCGGCCAGGTCGTAGCCGACCCGGCCGGCGACGCCGAGCTGCGTCAGCGCGGCCCGCACCCGGTCGGCGGGGATGCCGGCGCGGTCGGCCAGCAGGCCGATCTCGACCTCGGGCTCGAAGTTGAGCAGCATGCCGACCAGGTCGGCGTCGTTCTCGGCCGCGTCGGTGGCCAGGTCGTCGAGCACCGCGCCCTCGCCGGAGAAGCCGCGCCAGCGCTCGGGGGAGAGGGTGAGCGTGTAGCGCATGCCCGGCAGCTCCAGCTCCCAGGCGCTGGAGGCGGCGTCGGACGGGCCGTACACCCGCAGGGCCTTGGCGAAGCGGAGCAGCGGCAGCAGGGTGGCCAGCCGGTTGGGGCCGGCGAGCTGGACGGACCCGGGAGCCGGGCGGTCAGAGACCTTCAGGTCGCGCCCCGCCTGCGCCACCCACACCGTGCCCCTCCTGGGCAGCCCGCGCACGAAGCGCACCGCCGCCATGCCGGCCAGCTCGCCGCGCTGGTCCATGCCCGACGCGATGACCTGCACCTCGGCGAAGCCGCGCAGCCAGCGCTCGGGCAGCGGCACCTTCTTCTCCACCACCGCGCCGTCCGTCGTGGTCACCACCAGCTCGTCGAGGCCCACTCCCAGGTGCAGCGCGTCGCGTGCGCCGATGCGCGCCAGCGCCTCCCGCAGCGGGGCGTTCACGTCGACGTTGGTGGTGCCCCGGTCGAAGACCTCGCCGTCGAGCGCGCCCTGCAGCAGGTCGAGCCGGGCGTACACGCCGCCGCAGGCCGAGAACGACTCGAAGCGCAGGCGGTCGCCGTTGCACGTCACCACCGGGTCGCGCACCCAGCCGGGCCGCTCCTGCGGCTGGTGGTAGCGGGCCAGCGCCACGTCGGCGACGCCGAGGAGGGCCGCCGCGGCGGGGGCGGCCTGGGTCACCACGCCGCTGAAGAAGCGGGGGGCCACGGCGGGGCCGGACAGGGCACGGCCGCCGGAGGTCGCGAGCCCGAGGCGACCGTCGATGAGGGAGGAGGGCGCGGCGTACGTGTACGCCTGCGTCGCTGAAGTCATGGCCGGGACGATAGATCGCGCCACCGACAAGATCTCCGCTACGCGATCCACCGGTTTTGAGGCCAGATCATGTTTGATTCCGGATGGTCTACTCATTTCGGACAAGCCGGTTTATGCTCTGGGCATCTCGAAGTGGATCACTCCCCAGGAGGCGCCCATGAAGAAGATGACCATCCGCCGCAAGAGCACGCAGCGCCTGATGTCCGGGGCCCGCCGGCTCTGGATCGAGTGGTGCTGGTAGGTGCCGAGACGGCGGGCGCTCTCGGGTGCCCGCCCCTGCGGTTCCCGGTGCGGCCGTGAACCGCTACGACTGCCATCGCGGCCACGGGCCCTACGCCGGGGTCGCCGGATTCCTCGCCACGATCGCCGCCGACCGTCCCCGCCTGGCCGCCCGCCATCGGGTCGAGCTGTACGCGATCGCCCCCTGGCTCGACCGCACGGCGCGGCCGGCCGTCGAGGAGGAGCCGATCAGGTTCCACCCCGCCCGCCGCACCGCCTGCCTGGCGTACGGCGCCGCCGAGTTCGCCGCCGCCTGGGCCGGCACCCTCCGCCGCCCGGTCACCGTCACCTTCGACCACGTCGCGAACGCCGACGAGACCACCGCCGAACTGCTGGACACCCTGGTCCCGCGGACCGCCGCCACCCCGCTTCACCTGGACCTGCGTGCCGACGGCCCAGCCGAGCCGCCGCCGCTCCCCACGGCCCCGGACGCCGTCCGCGCCGCACTCGGCGACGGGCTGGCCCGCGGCTTCTACCACCACGCGGCCCGCGTCGCCGCCCACGGACGCACCCTCGTCACCCCGGACGGCGACCTGCGGCAGTGGTGGGCCTGCACCACCGGCCTGGCCACCGCCCTGGCGGCGCTGGAGCGCGCCGAGGAGGCGCTCGCTCTCTACGACGAGGCCCGTGCCGCCACCGACGACCCGAAGATCAACATGTCCGCCGCGTACGCCACCGCCATGTTGTACGCCCGCCACCTCCCGGCCGCCCGCCAGGACCCCGCGCAGGCGCGGCACTGGCTGGAACAGGCGCTCGACCTGGCGCGGCGCGTGGACGACCCGCGCCACCAGGTGATCTCCACCGTCTTCTACGAGCAGGGCCTGGCGTTGCTGGACGCCAGGGCGGGCGCACCCGGCCAGGCGCTGCGGCTGGTCGACGACGGCCTGGCCAGGCTGACCGCGGTGCTCGCGCCGGGCGAGCACCCGCAGCACCTGGCCCGCCTGCGGCACAACCGCGCCCAGGTGCACCTGGCGCTCGGCGACCCGGAGCGGGCGCTGGCCGACCTGGACAGTGTGATCGCCCACGATCCGGACAACAGCGAGTACTACGTGGACCGGGCCGCCCTGCACCGGGCGGCCGGTCGCGTCCAGGCAGCGATCAAGGACTACGGCACCGCCATCAGCCTGGGGCCGCACCTGCCCGAGGCCTACTACAACCGCGCCGTGCTGCACCTGGAACGCGGCCGCGACGACCGGGCCCGCGAGGACCTGGAGCACGCGCTCGCCATCGACCCCGGCCACCTGGACGCCCGGATCGCCCTGGTCAACGCCCACCTGGGGCGCGGCGCGCTCGACGCCGCCGAACGGGAGGCGCTGGCCGGCCTCGCGCTGGCCCCCAAGGATCCCGCGCTGCTGTGCACGCTCGGCCTGATCCGCTCCGAGCGCGGCGAACCGGCCGAAGACCTGTTCACCCAGGCTCTGGAGGGCGACGAGACGCTGGTCGAGGCGTGGACCAACCGCGCCGCCGTCCGCTTCGAACGCGGTGAGGTGACCGCCGCCGTGGCCGACCTGGACCGGGCGGTGGCCCTGTCGGCCGCGCCCGAGCCGCGCTACAACCGGGGCACCGCGCTGGCCCGGCTCGGCCGCTGGGAGGAGGCGGCCCGCGACTTCACCGATGCGCTCGCCCAGCCCGGCCTGGACCGGGCGCTCCGCCGCGACCTGCGCGCCGAGCTGGCCCGCTGCCGGCGCGCCCGCTCCGGCTGACCCGCGCCGGCTGACCCCCGTCGGGGTCAGCCCGCCGATCGATGCGCGGCCGGGGTCACCCCCGGCCGGTCCTGTCGCAGGTGGTGTCCTCGCCGGGCAGGACGCCGTCCACCAGGTACCGGGTGACGGTGGCGTCCACGCAGGCGTCGCCCGCGGCGAGGTAGGCGCCGTGGCGGAAGGCGCCGCGCAGGGTGACCATGCGCGAGCCGCTCAGCGCCCGGTGCATGGACCGCTGGCCGGCGAAGGGCGTGACGGGGTCTCCGTCGGCCCCGACGACCAGCAGCGGGACGTCGTTGCCGAGCCCGGTGGGCGCCTCCACCGGCGCTGTCGGCCAGAACGAGCAGGGGCCGAGGTTGCGGGTCATCGGCCCGAACAGCGGCTCGTCCGCGCGGTGGGCCTGGATGTCGCGGTAGTACGACTCCAGGTCGCGGGAGGCGGCCCGGTCCGCGCAGAGGATCGGGGTGCCCGCCCGGTCCTCGGCCGGCCCGGACCCGGTGAACAGGCCGTCGAGCGTCTCCTTCAGCGACGCCGGGACGGTGACCGCCTCGCCGCGGGCGGCGCCGGCCAGCGTCCGCACCTCCGCGGCGAAGCCGGCGTACGCCTTGGCGCTGTCGTCGTAGAGGCGGACGAACAGCAGGTAGGGGACGTGGTGGGCGTCGATCCGGTACCCGCCGACGCGCAGCGGACGACGGGACGCGGCCCGGTTCACCCGCTCCACGGTGGCCAGGACGTCGGCCTCGGTGGCGCCCAGCCCGTACTCGGAGTCGCGGGCGGCGGCCCAGGAGGCCCAGTGCCTCAGCGCGGCGTCGATCGCCGGGCCGTTCGCGGACAGCAGGTCGGGGCCGTAGACGTCCGGGTCCACCGCGCTGTCCAGTACGAAGCGGTCGGCGCGGCCGCCGAACAGCTGCGTGTAGACGGCGCCCAGGTAGGTGCCGTAGGAGTAGCCGAGGTAGGACAATCCGGGCTCGCCGAGCGCGGCGCGGATGACGTCCATGTCGCGGGCGGTGTTGCGGGTGGAGGCGTGCGGCAGCAGGTCACGGTTGCCCTGGACGCATCCGGCGGCCAGCTCCTGCATGAGCGTGGCGCTCTCGCCGAACGTGCGGCGGGTCGGGCCGGCCGACCTGGTGGGGGTGTCGGTCGTCCACCGGCAGCGGATCGGCGTGCTGCGGCCGACGAAGCGCGGATCCATCCCGACCAGGTCGTAGCGGGCCGCGACGGCGGGCATGAGCCTGCCGAGCAGCGGCCGTTGCAGCCCGCTTCCGCCCGGCCCGCCGGGATTGATCAGCAGGACGCCCCGGCGCGCGCCGGGATCGGCCGCCTTGATCCGTGAGATCGCCACCGACACGGTCCGCCCCCGGGGCCTGCGGTAGTCCAGCGGGACGGTCACCTCGGCGCACTGGGCGCCCGCCGCGTCCAGAGCCGCGCCGGCGTCGTCGCCAGGACCGGTCGCGCAGCGGTGCCAGGCGAGCGCCTGACGGTGGAACCTCGCCAGGGCGTCGGTTCCGTTGCCGCGCCTGACGTCCGCCGACGCCTGTCCGGTGACCGCCATCCCCGCCAGCAGGGTCGCGCTCGCGGCGACGGCTGTGACGATCTTTCGTGCACGCACAGAAGGCCCCCTTTTCTGATGATGTCGGCACCGACGCTAGGGGGTCGTGCGATTGATCTTGATCGGCCGAACGGCCGACCGGGATCGGCCGTACGGACATTCCGGCGTCCTGACCCGGACGGCCTGGCCCGCAGCAGGTACGCCTCTCCCGCGACACCCGCGCCGGGCCGCCGCGCGCGGGGCTCGGTCAGTGGCCGTCGCAGCAGGCGGTGCGGGCTTCGTCGAGGTGGGCGGGGTCGTTCCACCAGTGGGCCGCCGTGCTCGGATGGACGGGGACGCGGGCCTTGACCCGGCCGGCGGGCGCCGCCTGGCCGGCGGCAGCGGTGGCGGTAGTGGTCGTGGCGGACGGGTAGGGCGCGAGCAGCTGCTCGACGGTGTGGTGCCTGCCGCCGACGACGACGGCGGTGACGTTGGCCGCGTCCTCGATGCGGGACAGCGGGTCGCCGTCGACGATGGCGAGGTCGGCGTACATGCCCTCGGCGATCCGGCCCAGCGGGAGGCCCAGGTAGGCCCCGGACGTGCTGGTCGCGGAGGTGAGCGTCTCGCGCGGGGTCAGGCCGTACCGGACCATGGCCCGCAGGTTCATGTGCAGGCTGACCCCGAGGTGGTCGATCGGCGCGTCGGTGCCGGCGGTGACCACGCCGCCGCCGCGGATCATCGCCTTGAGCTGCGCGACCTGGTTGGCGAGGTTCGTCCGGACCACCTGGACCGTCGCCGGGTCGGCGGTCTGCGCCGCGGTGACCGTCGCCCGGAGCGCGGCCGTCCGCCAGTTCGGGTAGAGCCGGCGCACCCGTTCGTCGGTGACCAGCGAGGTGTCCTCCCGGTACAGGGACGAGGAGTTGAACAGGGTGGGGGTCCTGGCCATCTTCGAGGCGTTGAACATGGAGATGACGTCGGAGTAGCCCGAGCCGACGTTCGTGACGGTGCGCGAGTAGCCGAACCGGTTGGTGGCGCCGACGTGCTCGGTCTGGTCGCCGCCCATGGCGATCGCCGGGTAGTGGTAGTGCGAGCTGACCGGTTTGCCCTGGCGGTGGGCCCAGTCGATGACCTCCCGGTGCCAGACGACCGGCAGCCGCACGTAACACTTGAGCAGGTCGTAGTCGAGGGCGGCGGCCCGCCGCAGTTCGAGCCGCAGCTGCTCGTGCGAGTACGTCGGGCGCATGAAGTTGTAGTAGATGCGCGCCCCGTCGATGGCCTCGCCGGTGCCCAGGTAGCGCGGCGCGAGCCGGGCGCCCGACTGCACCGACTCCCGCTCCTCGACCATGTGGTACGCGGGCGAGCCCGGCGAGCGGGTGGTGGTGACGCCCAGGGCCAGCCACAGCGGACCCTGCCGCGACCCGTAGGCGTAGCCCTGCATCTCGCGGTGGTGGTGGATGTCGATCAGGCCGGGCATGACGAACCTGTCGCGGGCGTCGATCAGGTCGCCGGGCCGTCCGTCCCGGTGCGGCTCGATCGCGGCGATGCGCTGGCCCCGCACGACGATGTCGACGTCACGGACGACGTGGCCGGAGACGCCGTCCCACATGCGGCCCGCGTGGATGACGACCTGGTCGGGGCCGGGGTCGTTGCGCCAGGTCAGCCGCACCGGGACCGGCCGGGCGGGCTTCCCGTCGAGGCTCGCCCGCTTCAGCCGGCCCTCGTTCAGGTAGAGCAGGGTGGCCGAGTCGCCGGCCCAGACGGGGGCGTCGGACACCTCGCGGGTGACCTGACGGGCCGCGCCGGTGGGCCGTCCGGACGGGTCGACGGGCAGCACCCACAGGACCGACTCCATGGCGAAGGCGAGCATCGTGCCGTCGGGCGACCAGACGGGGCCGTCGTCGCCACGCGTCTGCAGGGACCGGTGGGGCGCGGGGTCGACGTACGTGCCGGCGCCGGTGGCGCGGTCCACGAGCAGGATCTTGGACAGCCCCTCCCGGTAGCGCCGCGAGTACGGCACCACCGCGGCCATCGCCAGCGTCCTGCCGTCGGGGGACCAGGTCGGGCGGCCCGGCTCGAAGGTCGCGTCGTAGATCTTCTGGCGGTCGCCGGTGGAGACCTCCACGACCCACAGGGCGCCGTCCTGGTCCAGGTAGGCGATCTCGCTGCCGTCCGGTGACCAGCGGACCGACAGGGCGGCGGAGTCGGTCAGCCGGGTCACCTGCCGGTCGGCGCCGGTGTCCAGCTCACGCACCCAGACGTTGAGCGTGCCGGTGCGGTCGGTGACGAATGCCAGCCGCCGCCCGTCGGGGGAGAAATCCGGGTCGGCTTTCCACCAGCGGTCCCGGAAAAGCGGTTCTGGGGTGCCGCCGGCGCGCATCAGATAGATGTCGTTGAGCGCTCGGAAGGCGATGGCGGAGCCGTCCGGTGAAACGGCCGGGCTGCCGATTCCGACGACCGGGAATGAGCCCGGCTCGTCGAATACCCGGGCTTTTTTCCGGTACTTCGGAGTGGTCGTCGTCAGCGCGGCGGTGAATCCGACCGTGCCGGCGGAGGAGGAGCCGAGGCGGCGGACCTTGATGGCGCCCGCGGAGGTGTAGTAATAGCGTCCGTCCGCGGCGAAGCGGGCGCGGAACGGGAACACCTCCTCGCCGGTGACGAGCGCGCCCGCGGTGCCGGCCAGGTCGTTGGCGCCCGAGTGGAAGTGGTGGTAGGCGAGGTCGACGCCGTTCGGCAACCAGGACGGCTGGTGGACGACCTGCCCGGCGGGCACCGTGACCGCGGTGTCGCGCCTGCCGGTGGCGACCTCGACGACGTCGATCCTGGTGTCGGCGACGACGAAGGCGATCTTGCTTCCGTCGGGCGACCAGGCCGGCTCGTACTCCTCGGCGGAGCCGTCGGTCAGCACGCGGCTCGCTCCGGTGGCGACGTCGAGCAGGTGGATGCCGTAGCTGCCGCCCGCGTCGGAGGAGTAGGCGATGGTGCGGCCGTCGGGGCTGTAGCGGGGCTCGCGGTGGTCGTACGGGCCGGTGGTCAGCTTCCTGATCCCGGATCCGTCGGGCCGGATCGTCCACAGGTCGAAGACGCCGTCGCGGTACGACTGGAACACGATCGTCCTGCCGTCGGGGGACCAGTCGGGCTGGGCGATGTCGTACAGGTCGCTGGTGAGCCTGCGGGCGGCGCCGCCGGAGGCCGAGCAGACCCACAGGACGCCGAGCAGGTCGAGGGCGAGCAGGCGGCCGTCGGGCGAGGGCGCGACGGCGAAGTCGGTGCCGGAGGTGACGGCCGTCCGGCCGGCGTCCCGCGCCACGCGGGCCCGCGCCGGCGCCGCCGGGGCCAGCGCGGCGGCGAGCGCGGCGCCGCCACCCGCCAGGACGGCCCGCCGGGACGGCCCTGACCTTGATCCGGACGGGGCGGCGGAGACGTCGGAGTGAACGGGGGCGTGAGACATCGCGAATTTCCATTCCACTGTTCAGGTGGTCGGCGAAAGGCTGAACGTGACGACGCGCGATTCATGGTCCCAGACGAATTGTCTGATCGCCTCGGAGTTCATCTGATCGGCCAACATTGCGTGGCTGGAATATGCCTTCAGGAAAGTAGATATGTCGGTCAAAAGAATAAGTCAAGAGGGACGGGCGGGACGGGATCGCCGGCAGAAGTGGGGCCAGCCCCACCCACCCGTACGGCCAGCCCCATGTTCCGGCCCGGTGGGTGCTTCCTAAGCTCGCTGCCACAACGACACGGAGGAGACAGACCATGACGAACCCCGGCGACCTGACGCCCGCGACGACGGCCCTCGGCGACGCCCGTGCCCAGGAGGCCCTCGCCACGGTGAGGAAGTGCGTCACGCTCTTCGGGGTCGTCGGTGTCATCGTGCTCGGCGTGGTCGCGGTGATGGCGTTCACCGGCGGCGAGGCGTCCTCCTTCATGTGGGTCCGGGGGGTCGTGCTGGTCGCGATGGCTCCGCTGCTCCACCGGATGACCGTCCGCGCCGCGGAGGGGTCGTACAAGGCGTTCGACCGGGTGCGCACCCTGTCCACCGTCGTGCCGATCGCGATCATCGGCGTGGACCTGATCCCCGGCCTCTGCCCGGCCTGGTACGCCGTGCTCCAGGGCCTGTCGGCACTGGCCCTGGCCGGCGTCGCCTTCGTCACCCGCGGCGCCGCGCTGCGCGCCGCCTTCCCCGGCGGGAAGTGAGGCCCGGGCCCGCGCGTCAGGCGGGCGGCTGGAGCATGGGCACGAGGAAGCGCCTGGCCACCTCGGCGAGCTGCCCGTCGTCGTCGAGGTCGATGACGGCGCTGGGGATGGCCAGGAAGGAGGTGGAGATGCGCACCATCATCTCCGCCACGAGGTCGGCGTCGAGGCCGTCGGACACGTTGCCCGCGCGTTGCTCGCGGCGGAGCTGGCCGGCGACGAACTGCCGCACCGTGGCGAGGGTCTGGCCGCCGTCGGTCATCAGGGACGGCACGAGCAGGTCGGGCTCGGTGGCGATGAGACCGCCGATCAGCGGGTTGCCGCGGATGGCCCGCAACGAGCTGACGAAGCCGAGGACCACCCGGTCGGCCGGCGTGCGGGCCTGCTCGATGTCGATGAGGAACTGGTCGAAGTAACGGCGGAACTCCCGGCGCACCACATGCTCGACCAGCGTGTCCTTGCTGTCGAAGCGCCGGTAGACGGTGATCCGCGACACCTTCGCCAGACGCGCGACGTCTTCCATGGTGGAGCGCCTGATGCCCATCCGGCAGAACTGCTCGTAGGCCGCGTCGAGGATGCGCGCCCGCAGCTCGTCGGGGTCGCCGACGCGTTCGACGGCGTCGACGAAGGCGCGCTCCAGCAACGACGCCGAGCCCGACGGCGCCATGAAGCCGGACAGCACGGATTCCACGCTCACCTCCTGGATCGATTCTGCCTCAGGGGCGGGTCTTGTGATGTCCATCACAACGTGCTCTCATGATGATACACAGACTCATGGTTTGTTTCTCAGTATCACCCACTTCTCGGCTCCGGACGAGAAGGAGGAAGCGGCGTGGGAGAACTCAGCAGGCGTGATTCCGGCGACGGCGACGGCACGCGCTCCCTGTTCGGTGGATCTCCGGCGAGCCGATCGAGACTGCCCTGAGCGGGACCCCCATCTCGAAGGAGTGCAGAGCATGGCAGAGCTGAGCAGGCGCGAGATCCTGATCTCGGGCACCGCCCTCGGAGCCCTCGGCGCGCTGGGGATCACCTCCCCGGCCCAGGCCAAGACGCTCGCCGACGGCTGGGAGTGGCCGGCCGGCGGCTCGGTCGCGGGCTCCGGCAGCGGCGCCGACCCCCGCTGGGTGTGGGACGACGTCGCCGACCCGCTCCTCGCCTCGCTGTTCGACCGCGGGGTCATCCCCGAGGTCAACCGGCTCCTCTACGACTGGAACCGCAACGACCAGCCGCTGCCCGCCGGGCTGCCGGCCGACCTGCGGGCCTTCATCGAGCAGGCGCGTCAGCTCCCGTCCTGGGCCGACCAGGCCAAGCTGGACGCCGCGTCGCGGTTCCACGCGCTCAAGGGCAACTACATCGTCGTGCTCACCATCGTCGGGGCCGGCATGCTGGCCACCGCCATCCCCAAGGAGGCCCGCGCGGTCTACTACTCCGCGGGCGGCGCCGACCTGAAGGACCGGGTCGCCAAGACGAACGTCCTGGCGTACGCGGTCAGGCCCCAGAACGCCTGGGGGCCCGGCGGCACGGCCGTGGTCGAGGCCGTCAAGACCCGGCTGGTGCACGCGGCCGTGCGGCACCTGCTCAAGTCGTCCCCCCACTGGCCGGGGCCCATCCCGATCAGCCAGGAGGACATGCTCGTCACGTGGCACACCCTGGCCACCTACTCCATGCGCGGGATGCGCGAGTGGAAGGTGCGCATCTCCGCCGCCGAGTCCGCGGCGTACCTGCACTCGTTGCAGCTGCTGGCGCACATGCTCGGCATCAGGGACGAGTTCATCCCCGCCACCTGGGACACCTCCTACGCCCAGTCGGACATCGTCCTGCCCAGGAACATGGGGCCGACGCCGGAGGGCCTGGAGCTGAACGACATCCTGCGCGACATGCTCGCGGAGCTGACCAGCCCCGGCAGCATCGACAAGCCGCTCGTCAACGCGTTCTCCAGGTACCTCACCGGCAACCAGGCGGCCGACTGGAACGGCATCCCGCGCGAGCCGCTGTGGGACCCGGTCGTCAAGACCGCCTGGCCGCTGCTGGTGGCGTTCAGGGAGGGGGTGATCGGGCTGCCGCTGGTGCCGGCCGCGGCCTGGCTGCTCGACGAGATGATCAAGAAGTGGACCACCTTCTACCTGACCAAGGGCGCGCAGACCAAGATCGTGATTCCGACCGGCAACCGCCCCGGCTGACCCCGGCGTCTCCTCTCCGGGAACGCGTGCAGGACGCGGGCGACACCCGTGGGGCAGGGCCCCTGCCCCACGGCCGTGCCGGGTCGCAGTCTCGCGCCGGGTGGCGCGCCTTCGATAATCGGGTCGACAGGCGGGCTCGCGGTGCACTGTGATGGTCCGGCCGCCCGCCGCACGGAGCGGGCCCGTCGCTGGAGTCGTCCTTGGCAGTCCCGGGAATCGCGCCCGTCCGCCCCACGATCGACGCCGCCCTGGTCAGGAGGCTGGTCGACACGCAGTTCCCGCAGTGGGCCGCGTTGCCGCTGCGGCTGCTCGACCCGGCGGGCTCCGACCACGTGATCTACCGGCTGGGCGAGGAGCTGTCCGTCCGGCTGCCCCGCCATGCCGACGCCGTCGGGCAGGCCGACAAGGAACACGAGTGGCTGCCCAGGCTCGCGCCGCGGTTGACCCTGGCCGTACCGGTGCCGGTGGAAGTGGGGGAGCCGGGCTTCGGCTACCCCTGGCGGTGGGCGGTGTCCCGCTGGCTGGAGGGGGAGGTGGCCACCGTCGAGGCGCTGGCCGGCTCGTCCGTGGCCGCCGAGGGGCTGGCGGAGTTCCTGGTCGCCCTGCAGCGGTTCGCGCCCGAGTGCGTCCCGTCGCTGAAGGACCGGTACGACCTCGCCGGGCAGCCGCTCGCGGGCCGGGATCGCGCGACGCGGGCCGCCATCGCGGCGCTCGGCGGCGTGTTCGACGGCGCCGCCATGACCAGGCTGTGGGACGCGGCCATGAGCGCCCCCGGCTGGGACCGCGCCCCGGTCTGGTTCCACGGCGACTTCCACACCGGCAACGTGCTGACCGTCGAGGGCCGCGTCAGCGCGGTCATCGACTTCGGCGGGCTCGGCATCGGCGATCCGGCCGCCGACCTGATGATCGCCTTCACCCTGATGTCGGCCGGCAGCCGGGCCGCCTTCCGCGCCGCGCTCGGCGTGGACGAGGCCACCTGGACCAGGGGCCGCGGCTGGGCCCTGGCCACCGGCCTCAACGCCTACACCACATACGCCGCCGTCAGCCCGAGGGTCGCCGCGCAGACCACCCGCCAGATCACCGAGGCCCTCGCCGGCTAGACCGGTGCTGCCCGGAAAGCTCTGATCGCACCCGCCGCGACGCCGCCCGGCCCGGCCGCGCCGGAAGGGGGCGTCAGCGGTGGGGGCGGAAGGTGCGGCGGAGGTCTGCGACCCACTCGTCGGGGATCTCCCACGGGATGAAGTGCCCGCCGCGATCGTGGCAGGTGATGCCGGCGTGGTTGTACCAGGCGGCCCGGTCGCCGTCGAGGAAGCTGCGGATCCGCTGCTCGCCGGTGGTCACGCCGGGCGGGTTCTCGAAGCCGACGAACGTGATGCCCGTGGGCGCCTCGACGACCGGCCACCGGTCGTGCGACGGCGTCCAGGGGTAGCGGTTGTTGTTGGCGTAGGTGCGGATCGAGCTGTCGATCGTGTTGCCCGCCCAGAAGATCGTCGCGTGGGTGAGCAGGTCGTCCTTGGTGAAGACGGTCTCGACGTCGCCGTGGTTGTCGGACCACTTCGTCCAGCGTTCCAGGATCCAGGCCAGCATGCCGGCGGGGGAGTCGGCCAGGCCGTGGCCGAGCGTGGCCGGCGCCAGCATGTGCGCCGCCAGATGCACCGCGAACCGCCGGTCCAGCTCGACGAACCGGGCGTGCACGTCGGCGGGCAGGCCGTCCGGGATGGGCAGGCCGCCGCTCAGGTCCCAGGCGCGGTCGCCGTTGAAGAGGGTGAGCTTCTGCGCCGAGCCGATGTGGATGGCGTACAGCTCGCCGGCGTACTTGTGGCCGAGCTGCCCGGTGACCAGCGCCCCGACGTCGCATCCGGCGGCGGCGTACCGGTCGTGGCCGAGGACGCCGGTCATCAGCTCGTGCCACACGTCGGCGATCTTCCAGAAGTTCATGTCCGGACGGCCGTCCAGCGGGGCCGAGAAGCCGAAACCCGGCAGCGAGGGCACGATCACGTCGAACGCCTCCGCCGGATCCCCGCCGTGGGCGCCGGGGTCGGCGAGCGGGTCGATGACCTTCGACCAGTGCCAGAACGTCCAGGGCCAGCCGTGGCTGAGGATCAGCGGCACGGGGGCGGGGCCGACGCCGGGCTTGCGCATGAAGTGCACCGGCACGCCGCCGACGTCCACCCGGTAGTGCTCGTAGGCGTTGATCGCCCGCTCGGCCGTCCGCCAGTCGAAGCCGTCGGCCCAGTAGGCGATCAGCTCGCGCAGGTACTCGCCGCGCACGCCGTAGAAGCCGTCGTCGTTCCCGGCGGACGGCGCCCATCGGGTCATGGTGAGCCTGCGGCGCAGGTCGTCGAGCACCTCGTCCGGTACGTGCAGCGGCTCGGGGCGCAACGGGAAGGGGTCATGCGTCAAGGGAACGGTCCTCCTGGTCTTCGACCCGCGTGGCGATCTCGGTCAGGCGGCCGAGGACGCCCGCGTACCGGGCCAGGTCCGCGCGCTCGTCGTCGCTCAGGTGCGCCACCAGGCGGGCGACCCGCGCCACCCGGTCGGCGCGCCGGGAGCGGACGATGTCCCTGCCCTCCTCGGTGAGGGTCAGCAGGACGGCGCGGCCGTCGCGCGGGTCGGGGCGGCGCGAGACCAGCCCGTCCCGTTCGAGCTTGGCGACCAGGCTGGTGAGCGCGGGCTGCTTGAGCTGTTCCGTGGCCGTCAGGTCAGTGAGCCGCATGGGCCCCTTGCCCGCCAGGGTGTGCAGCACGGACAGGGTCGAGAAGCTGAGCCGCCTGACCGAGGGCAGCCGGATGAAGTACGCGTTGAAGTCCTCGATCGCGCCGACCAGCGCGTCGAGGTCGAGGGCAGGACCGGGATCCGCCTGAGAGGACGCCACGCCTCATTTATATCGAACTTCGATATAAATGCGCTACATTCGGTGAGCTACACCATTAATGAGGACGGCGGCGCCGCTACCGACAGGTCGATCTCCGGGTCGAAGAGCACCTTGGCCAGGTGCTCGACGCCGTGGCACACGGCCCCGATGGCCACGCACTCGTCGCCGAGCACGGAGGCCCGCAGCTCGGGCGTGCGAAGGCACATCGTCTCCAGCTCGACCCGCAGCGGCTCCATGAGCACGTCGGCCGAGCGCGAGAACCCCCCGCCGAGCACCACCAGGTCGGGATCGACGGTGAGGGCCATCGCGGTGGTGGCCAGCGCGAGCACCTTGACGTAGCGCAGGACGGCCCGGCGGGCCTCGACGTCACCCTGCCTGGCGGCCTCGAACACGGCCCCCGCGACCGCCTCAGGCGGCGTGCCGGGCTCGACCGAGGGGACGGCCTGCAAGAGCTCGCCCACGTGACCGAGGTTGAACAGCGGATGCACGCCGATCTCCCCGGCGGCGCCGCCGCTGCCGCGCAGGGGCACCCCGTCGAGCACGACGGCGGCGCCGGCCCGGCGGCCGACGTGCAGGAAGATCAGGTTCCGCGCGTCGCGGGCGATGCCCCTGCGGCACTCGGCCAGCGCGGCGAGCCTGCTGTCGTTCTCCACCAGGACGGGGCAGCGCAGCCGGTCGCCGAGGTGGTCGGCCAGCGGCACGTCCGACCAGTCCTGGATGGCCCGCGAGAGCACGACGCGCCCCTGCAGGTCGACATAGCCCGTGCTGCCCGCGACCGCGAGCCAGACGTCGGAGGCGGCGGTGCCCGAGCCGGTCAGGCAGGCGTCGACGGCCCGGTCGACGGCGGCCAGCCGCTCGGCGCGCGGCTGCTCGGGGGTGACCGGCTCGCGGGTGGTGTGCAGGACGTTGCCGTCGAGGTCGGCCACGACCACGAGCACCTTGTGCGCCCCTATGTCGAGCCCGAGCACCCGGCCCGTCTCCGCGTGGAACCGGTAGCGGCGCGCGGGCCTGCCCTTCTCGCCGCCGCTCGGATCCATCTGGACCACCCAGCCCAGCTCCATCAGGTCCTTGACCACCACCTTGATGGTGGCCCTGGCCAGGTCGGCGCGCTCGGCGAGCTGGGTCAGCGTCGCCGGCCCGCCGGCGCGCAGGGCCGAGAGCGCGGCGAGGGCGTTGAGCCGCCGGAGCCGCTGAAGGTCGCCGCCGGTCACGGAGAGCGTCACTGATGACCCTTCTTGACGAATCTTAATGGTGAGCTCCATCATAAATCCTGATCGAGGCGCTCACCCAGAAAAAAGAGGCCAGATCACGGGCATGGCCGCGGGCGGCTCGCGGCGACCGGAAGCCGAGCGCCATGCTACGACCCGCCGCCCGCCCTGTCACCGACCGACGATCCCGCCCCCCGAACCCCCCAGGGACCTGTCTTGCTGCTGCCACGACCCGTCCATGCGACCCCAGACGGCGGGGAGCCCTTCGCCCTCACCGCGACCACAGTGATCGCCGCCCCTCCCGGCCTGTCGCGGGTGGAGGGCTGGCTGCGGGCCGCGTTGTCGCCCGCGACCGGCCTGCCGCTGCCCGCCGGAGCGCCGGGGCCGGGGGCGATCGAGTTCGTCCTGACCGCCGGGCTCGGCCCGGAGGGCTACCGCCTGACCGTGCGTCCCGACGGGGTGCGCGTCGAGGCGGGCGACGCGGCCGGGGCGTTCTACGGCGCGCAGACCCTGCGCCAGCTCCTCCCGCCCGCGGCCTTCCGCAGGGGCGCGGTCGGCGAACGGGACTGGCTGCTCGCCCCGGTCACCGTCGCCGACCGGCCGCGCTTCCGGTGGCGCGGCTGCCTGATCGACGTGGCCCGGCACTTCCTGCCGAAGCCCGACCTGCTGCGGTACATCGACCTGCTGGCCGCGCACAAGCTCAACGTGCTGCACCTGCACCTCACCGACGACCAGGGCTGGCGGCTGGAGGTCAAGGGGTATCCGAAGCTCACCGAGGTCGGCGCCTGGCGCAGGGAGAGCCCGCTCGGCGACCGCCGGCACGGCGTGTTCGACGGCCGCCCGCACGGCGGCTTCTACACCCAGGACGACCTGCGCGAGATCGTCTCGTACGCGGCCGACCGGTTCGTCACCGTGGTGCCGGAGATCGAGCTGCCCGGCCACTCCCAGGCGGCCATCGCGGCCTATCCGGAGCTGGGCAACCTCGACGAACGGCTGGAGGTCGCCACCGGGTGGGGCGTCTCGCCGAACGTGCTCAACGTCGAGGACACCACGCTCGCCTTCTACCGGGACGTGCTCGACCAGGTCATGGAGATCTTCCCCGGCGAGTACGTCTGCGTGGGCGGCGACGAGTGCCCCAAGGAGCAGTGGCGGCAGAGCCCGTCGGCCCAGCGCCGCATGGCCGAGCTCGGCCTGCGCGACGAGGAGGAGCTGCAGAGCTGGTTCGTCCGCCAGTTCGCCGACCACCTGGCGGCGCGCGGCCGGCGCCTGCTCGGCTGGGACGAGATTATCGAGGGCGGCCTGCCGCCGGGGGCGACCGTGGCGTCCTGGCGCGGGACGTACGGCGCGGTCGTGGCGGCGCGGGCCGGGCACGACGTGGTCACCTGCCCCTTCACCGAGCTCTACCTGGACTTCCGGCAGTCCGACCGGCCCGACGAGCCGGTCCCGATCGGCAACGTGATCTCGCTGCGCGACGTCCACGGCTTCGAGCCGGTGCCGCCGGAGCTGACCGAGGCCGAGGCCGCCCGGGTCCTCGGCGCGCAGGCCAACCTCTGGACCGAGCACATCGACTCGCCCCGCGGGCTCGACTACATGGCCTTCCCACGGCTGTCGGCCTTCGCCGAGGTCGTGTGGAGCCCCGCCGGCGGCGACTTCGACGACTTCCTGACGCGGCTGCGCCACCACGAGCGCCGGCTCGCCGCGCTGGGCGTGGAGTACCGCAAGGAGACCGGCCCCGAGCCGTGGCAGACCCGGCCGGACGTCCGCGGCCGGCCCCGGGAGCGGGCGGAGACCGAGGCCGAGGTGGCGGCCTGGACCCGCGGCCTGCGGCGGAACCTCAGCGAAGGGAAGCGAGCATGATCAAGCCTCTGTCCGCCGTCCTCGTCGGCCTGTCCTGCCTGCTCGGCCTGGTCACCCCGGCCCGGGCGGCGGCTCCTGAGCTGTCGGCGTACTTCAGCAGGCCGAGCGTGGACGGCACGCTCGCCGATCCGCTGCCCGCGAAGGTGCTGGAGCTGATCGGGCTGGCCGCCCCGGACTCCACGCTGCGCGTGGCGACCTTCGTGCTGGAGATCAAGGCCGTCAAGGACGCGCTGGTGGCGGCGCACGACCGGCGGGTCGACGTACGGGTGGTGTCCGAGGGATCGGGGCACAACGCGCTCCTGGACGAGCTGGCCGCGGCGGGCGTGCCCGTCACGCTCTGCGACAGGGGTTGCAACGGGCCGGACACCGACATCAGCCACCACAAGTTCCTCGTGTTCAGCCGGCTCACGGACGGCAGGACCGACGTGGTCGTGCAGAGCTCGCAGAATCTCGCCCCCGACACCGGCCTGCACCAGAACATGCTGATCAGCTCGGACGACGCCGCGCTGGCCGACGGCTACCGGCAGGTGTTCGACACGCTGGTCTCCCAGGTGCGCACCTCCTGGCGGGCGCCGTTCACCGCCACCAGCGGCAGGGTCACGGTCTGGATGGAGCCCCGCGACACCGCCTACGACCAGAGCGCCTACGGCAGCGCCGACCTGGTCGCGGCCATGATCCGGGACGTGGGCTGCCCCGGCTCGATCCGCGTCGTGCAGTCGCAGTTCGCCACGGACCGGCCGCTGGTCATCGCCGAGCTCAAGGCCAAGAAGCAGCAGGGCTGCGACGTCCAGGTGCTCGTGGCCGAGGGCAACCAGACGGCCGCGACCGCCGCCGAGCTCGCCAAGGGCGGGATCGTGGTGCACACCTTCCGGCCCGGCGGCTGCCACTACCCGGCCGGCGACACCTGCGCGCCGGACAACATCCACTCCAAGATCATCCTGGTGGACGGGCCGTCGGCGGCGGCGGGCGGCGCGCGGCGCAGCTACGTCTACACCGGCTCCCACAACCTCAACGGCGGCTCGCTGACCGCCTCGGACGACTCCTTCGTCCGCGTCGACGACCCGGCCGTCTACGCGGCCTACGACGCCGACTTCACCGCCATGAAGGACGAGGTCGTCAAGATCGTCCCCAGGGCCTACCCCGGGGCCGGGCTCCAGATGACCGCCAACGGCCCCGACGACCAGCGCGCGCCCAGGGCCGCCGCCGTGCGGTCCGGCTACACGGCCGTGGCCTGGGAGGACGACCGCGACCGCGCCTCGGTGGACGGCGCAGAGGTCTACGCGCGCATCTACCGCGACGGGCAGCCGGTGACCGGCCCCGTCAAGGTCTCGATGGGCGGCGTCGGCTGCGCCGCCGGCTGGAACCACGTGCAGCCGTCGGCCGGCGTCGACGACGCGGGCAACGTCTACGTCGCCTGGGCCGAGGACGGCGACTGCCGGGGCGAGCACAACATCGCGGTGCGCAGGCTCTCGCCGTCGGGCACGCTGAGCGCGACGATCTGGGCCAACGACCCGCAGTGGAGCGGCGACCAGACCCGGCCGAGGATCGCGGTCCGCGGCGCCGGTGGGTTCACGGTGACCTGGGAGGACGGGCCCACCCACACCGTCCGCGCGGCCGGCTACGCCTCGCTGACCGCCCGTTCCTTCGCGCCGCTCCAGGTGGGCGCGGGGGACCGGCCCGACGTGGCCGTCGACGGCGCGGGCACCGCGACCGTGGTCTGGCAGCAGGCGCCCGACGTGTACGGCAGGCGGATCTCGGCGACCGGCGCGACCGTCGCCGCCGCCACCCGGATCAACACCAACGCCGCCACCCAGCACCTGGCCCCCGCCGTGGCGACGACCCCCGGCGGCGACAGCGTCGTGGTCTGGAGCGACAACGTGGCGGTCACCGGCGGCGACGTGACGACCGTCTGGCGGGTGCGGGCGCGCGGCCTGACGCCCGCCCTGGGACAGAGGTTCGCGGAGACCCCCGTCGCGTTCGGCAGGTACGCGCCGAACACGCCCTCCGACGGCGGCAAGGAGTACCCGCCGCTCTGCGGGAAGGTGGACCAGACCTACCGGTGCGCCGTCCAGGGATCGCCGTCCGTGGCCGTCGAGGACACCGGGCGGTTCGTGGTCGGCTGGACCGAGTCCGACCTGTGGAACGCCGGCCGCTCCCACGAGGTGTACGCCCGCGGGTTCAACGCCGACGGGACGACGACCGGCCGCTTCCCCTGCGAGCGCATGAACCCCAACACCGCCGGCGACCAGTCGGGCACCGCCGTCGCCGCCGACGGCAGCGGGTTCCACCTCTTCTACGTCGAGGACTTCGACGCCAACGGATACGGCGACGTCGTGGCCAGGACCGGCTTCACGAACACCGGACTCTGAGCCCCCGCCCCGCCGAGATCCAGACCCTGATCATCATCCCCCCGACGCCTTCTAGAGAAAAGGAACTGCCCGTGCGCCTGCGTATGGCACTCGCCGCCGCCCTGGCGATGACACTGGCCGGTTGTGGCTCCGGCTCCGACACCACCGCCACCAAGCCAGGAAAAGTCACGATCAGCTACGCGATCTGGGAGAAGAACGACCAGCCCAGCACCCAGAAGATCATCGACGCCTTCCAGAAGCAGCACCCCGACGTCACCGTCAAGCTTGAGATCACCCCGTGGGACCAGTACTGGACCAAGCTCCAGACCGCGGCCACCGGCGGCGCGGCCCCCGACGTCTTCTGGATGAACAGCCTCAACGTGCGCATGTACGCCAAGGGCGGCGTCATCGCCCCCTTCGAGAACGCCGACGTCAGCGCCTTCCCGCAGGCCATCGTGGACGGCTACCGCTACGACGGCAAGCTGTACGGCATGCCGCGCGACGTCGGCGTCCCCGTGCTCTGGTACGACAAGGAGCTGTTCGACAAGGGCGGCGTCGCGTACCCGACCGCCGACTGGACCTGGGACGACCTCAAGGCCGCCGCCAAGAAGCTGACCGACCCGGCCAAGAAGCAGTACGGCCTGCTGGCCCCCCTGTGGGACCAGGGCGGCTTCTACCCCACGATGATCCAGGCCGGCGGCCACGTCATCTCCGCCGACGGCAAGAAGTCGGGCTTCGACGAGCCCGGCTCCATCCAGGGCCTGGAGTTCTGGACCGACATGATCAACAAGGACAAGGTGGCCCCGCCCCTCCAGGCGACCACCGACACCAGCCCCGTGCAGCTGTTCATGACCGGCAAGTACGCCATGTACTACGGCGGCTCGTGGCTGGCCAGCACGTTCAAGGCCAACACCGAGCGCGGCGGCAAGGTCGACGTGGCGCCGCTGCCCAAGGGGCCCGCGCAGGAGGCCGTCATCCTGCTCGGCCTGGCCAACTCCGTCTCGGCCAAGAGCGAGCACCCGGCCGAGGCCGCGCAGTTCGCCACGTTCCTGTCCTCCGACGAGGCCGAGAAGATCCTCAGCGACTCCGGCGGCGCCTCGGTCTCCTCGCGGGCCGGCACCCAGGACGGCTGGTTCGCCGCCTTCCCGGACTACCACCTGAAGGAGACGTTCGCCGCCTCCATCCCGAACGGCGTGCCGTACCCCGTCTCGCTCAACACCGCCAAGTGGCAGGACGTGCAGAACAAGCTCCTGGCCGAGGCGTGGGCGGGCACGCGGCCGACCGCGGAGGCGGCCAAGGAGATCGCCGCGCAGATGAACGAGATCCTGGCCAAGGAGTAGCCGATGGTGCTGACCGAGGAACGGGCCGCCGTCAAGGCGGCGGCCCCGCCGGGGCGGCGGTCGCGGCGCGACTGGCTGTGGGGTTACGGGCTGATCGCGCCCATGGCCCTCGGGCTGGCCGTGTTCTACCTGTGGCCGATCGTCCAGACGCTCTACCTCAGCTTCACCGAGTCGGGCGTGTTCGGCGGGCAGACGTGGGTGGGCCTGGACAACTTCGCCGCCCTCCTCGGCGACGAGGAGATGGCCGGCGCGCTGCGCAACACGCTGCTCTACTCCGTGCTCGTGCTGGTGGGGGTGCCGCTGTCGATCGTGATCGCGGCGCTGCTGAACGTGCCGGGGCTGCGCGGGCTCGGCTTCTACCGCACGCTGTACTTCCTGCCGGTGGTCACCATGCCCGCGGCCGTCGGCCTGACCTGGCGCTACCTCTACAACGGCGACTTCGGGCCGATCAACTACCTGCTCGGCCTGGTCGGGATCGACGGGCCGTACTGGGTGTCCGACCCCGAGTTCGCGATCTACGCGGTCGCGGTGGTCGGGATCTGGACCTCGCTCGGGTACAACGCGGTGTTGTTCCTGGCCGGGTTGCAGGGCATCCCCAGGCACTACTACGAGGCCGCCTCGATCGACGGCGCGGGCCGGGTGCGGCAGTTCTTCCGCATCACGCTGCCGCTGCTCACGCCCACCACGTTCTTCGTCGTGGTGATCACGCTGATCAACACGCTGCAGGTCTTCGACCTGGTCTACCTCATGATCGACACCAAGAGCCCGGCGCTGGCGGGGAGCCGCACGATCGTCTACCTCTTCTACGAGCAGGGCTTCGTGCAGAACAGCCGCGGCTACGCCGCCGCCATCGCGGTCGTGCTGCTGGCCCTGATCCTCATGCTGACCGCCGTCCAGTTCCGGCTGCAGAGGCGGTGGGTCCACTATGAGTAGGCGCTGGATCGTGCACGCGGTCCTGCTCACCGGCGGCCTGATCATGGTCATGCCGTTCGTCTGGCAGCTCGTGGTCTCGCTGCAGACCATGACCGAGTCGATGCGGGTGCCGCCCACGGCGGTGCCGTCCTGGCAGTGGCACAACTTCGCCGACGTGTTCCGGACCGTCCCGCTCGGGCGGCAGTTCCTCAACACCGTGGTGGTGACGGCCGCGGTGACGGCCGGGCAGCTGCTGCTGTGCTCGCTGGCGGCCTTCGCCTTCGCGCGGCTGGACTTCCCCGGACGCGGGCCGGTCTTCATGTTGTTCCTGGCCGTGCTGATGGTGCCGGGGGAGCTGTTCCTGCTGCCGCGGTACGAGATCATGCAGGGGCTCGGGTGGCTCAACAGCCTCCAGGCGCTCATCGCCCCCGGCGTCTTCGGCGCCTTCGGCACGTTCCTGCTGCGGCAGTTCTTCAAGACCCTGCCCAAGGAGCTGGACGAGGCGGCCCGGCTGGACGGCGCCAACCCGCTGCAGATCTACTGGTGGATCATGTTGCCGCTGGTCCGGCCCGGCCTGCTGGCGCTCGGGCTGCTGACCGTCATGTGGTCATGGAGCAGCCTGCTCTGGCCGCTGGTGGTCAACACCGACCCGGAGATGATGACGCTCTCCGCCGGGCTGGCCTCGCTGCGCGGCCAGTACCTGACGAACTACCCCATCCTCTTCGCCGGGTCCGTCGTGGCGTCGCTGCCGGTGATCGTTCTCTTCGTGGTCATGCAACGGCAGCTGATCGCCGGGATCGCGTTCACCGGCTCGAAGGGCTGATCGGCAAGTCTTTTCTCCCGCTATATCCCCTTATTTAGGAGTATGCGTGTCCTCGTTCCGTAAGTGGATTATTGTCGCCTTAGGCGTCACTCTGGCCTCGTCCGCCTCACCGGCACTGGCCGCGCCCAAGCCCGTGGACGTGCAGTTGTTGTCGCTCACCGACTTCCACGGCTACATCACCCCGCAGAGCAACGCCACCGACGGCACGATCAAGGATCCGCAGGGGAAGACCCTGGTGGTGGGCGGCGCGCCGTACCTGGCGGCGCATCTCGACCGGCTCCGGCAGGGGCACGAGAACACGGTCACCTTCTCCAGCGGCGACAACTTCAGCGGCTGGCCCACCGAGGTGTCGTACCACGCCGACGAGCCCACGATCGAGTTCCTGAACAAGATCAAGGTGGAGTTCACCACGGTCGGGAACCACGAGCTGGACCGGTCGCTCGAGTTCCTGCGCGACCACATGGGCAAGGGGGAGTGCTTCGGCGAGGTCGGCCTCGACAGCTGCTTCACCGACTCCGACGGGCAGCCCTTCCACGGCGCCGACTTCGACATCTCCACGGCCAACATCACCATGAAGGGCGACACCCGCCCGGTGCTCCCGCCGTACGTGATCAAGCGGTTCCAGGGCATCCCCGTCGGGTTCATCAACCTGACCACGCCCACCACCGTGGACGGCTCCACCTCCTACCAGCCGTCGCTGGACAACCTGCCGCTGGTGGAGACGGCCAACAAGTACGCCGAGATCCTCAAGCGCCGCGGCGTCAAGGCCATCGTCGCCAACGTGCACGAGGGCGGCAAGGCCGGCGAGGACTACAGCGGCTGCGGGGACCAGAAGTCCGGGCCCATCTGGGACTTCGCCAAGAACGCCTCGCCCGACATCGACGCCATCGTCACGGGCCACTGGCACTGGTTCTTCAACTGCTCGATCCCCGACCCTGCGGGCAACCCCCGCCCGGTCGTCGAGGCCGCCAACCACGGCCGCCTCATCAGCGAGATCAACCTCCGGCTCGACCGCCGCACCCGCGACGTCATCAGGACCGCGACCACCGCGGCCAACCACCCGGTGACCCGCGACATCACCCCCGACCCCGCCATGGTGAAGCTGGTCGACCACTGGAACGCCATGCAGAAGGAGACCTACGCCAAGCCGTACGGGACCATCACCGGCGACCTCACCAGGACCCGCGACGCCACCGGGCAGAGCACGCTCGGCAACACCGTGGCCGACGTCGAGTACTTCGACTCCCAGCAGACCGAGGGCGGCAAGGCCGACCTGGCCATGGTGGCCGTGGCGCCGACCAAGGGCTCGAACTCGCTGCGCGGCGACCTGAGGTTCGCCAAGGGCGCCAACGCCGCCGACGCCGACGGCAAGGTGCTCATGGGCGAGTCGTGGGCCGCCTGGGGTTACGCCAACCCGGTGGTCACGGTGTCGGTCAAGGGCTCGCAGCTCGAACAGGCCCTGGAGCAGCAGTGGCAGACGCAGGCCGACGGCACCGTGAAGTTCGCGCCGCTGGCCGTGTCGAGGAATGTGCGCTTCTCCTACTCCCCGAACCGGCCCGTGGGCGACCGGATCAACCCCGCCGACGTGGTCATCGACGGCCGGCCGCTCGACACCGGCCGGACCTACCGGCTCGCGGCGCTGGCGTACACGCTGCTCGGCGCCGACGGCTACACCGCCTTCGCCGGGTACACGGACGCGGTGCGCGGCAGCCGCGACTACGAGGCCATGCGCGCCTACCTGCGGCAGGGCCCGCTGACCCCGCCCGCCCTGGACCGTGCGGTGGCACTGCCGTAGCGCTCCCGGCGCGGGAGGCCGCGCGGCCTCCCGCGCCCGGAATCGCGGCATGCTCCGATTCGCCCTGCCCTACGCGGCCGTGGTGCTGGGCGTGACGGCCTGGATGGCCAGGGTCGCCGGAAAAAGCCCCGGCGCCGTCTCGCGTGGGACAAACCGGTCAGTGAATGACTGGTAACGTCTGCGCGATGACGATTTCTCATGACGTGGCAGGCGACGGACCGGCGCTGCTCCTCCTGCACGCGGGTGTCTGCGACCGGCGCATGTGGGACCCCCAGTGGGAGCCGCTGATCGCCGCCGGTTTCCGGGTGGTCCGGTGCGACCTGCGCGGCTTCGGGCAGAGCCCGCTGCCGACCGAGCCGTACAGCAACTCCGGCGACGTGCTGGGCCTGCTCGACAGCCTGGGCATCGACCGGTTCTTCCTGGCCGGCAGCTCCTACGGCGGGAAAGTGGCGCTGGAGGTCGCCGCGAGCAGCCCCGAGCGGGTGGCGGCGCTGGTCCTGCTCTCCGCCGCCCTGCCCTGGCGGGAGCCGAGCGCCGAGCTGCGCGCGGTCGGCGAGCGTGAGGACGCGCTGGTCGAGGCGGGCGACCTGACGGGCGCCGCGCAGCTGATGGTCGACCGCTGGCTGGGCCCCGACGCCGACGAGAAGGCCGGGCGGGCCGTGCACGAGATGCAGCTGCGCGCCTACGAGCTCCAGCTCGCCGAGGGGGTCGTCGGCCCGGTCAAGGTCCAGGTGGACCCGGCGGCCGTGACGATGCCGTGCCTGGCCGTGTCGGGCGCGCACGACGTCGCCGACTTCCGGCACACCGAGGCCGACCTGCCCGCCGCCCGCAACGTCGAGCTGCCCTGGGCGGCCCACCTGGCGAGCATGGAACGGCCGGCCGAGGTCACCGAGCTGATCGTCGAATTCCTGCGCGAGCAGACCCGCGCCTGAGGCGTCAGGTCACGAGGAGGGGCAGTGAGCCGGCACGTCGACCGCGAACTCGTCCAGGCCGCCGCGGAGGTCGCCCGCACTCGTTGCCGGGGTGACAACCACACCATGGCGGCCGCCGCGCGCGCCCGCGACGGCCGGATCGTCACCGCGGTGAACGCCTACCACTTCACCGGCGGCCCCTGCGCCGAGCTGGTCCTCATCGGCGCGGCGGCCGCCCAGGGCGCGTACGAGCTGGACACGATCGTCGCGGTGGGGGACCGGGAGCGCGGGGTAGTCCCGCCGTGCGGCCGTTGCCGTCAGGTCCTGCTGGACTACTTCCCGGCCCTGCAGGTCATCGTGGGCGACGGCGACCGCCTCCGTACGGTCCCCGTCACCGACCTGCTGCCCGAGACCTACGTCTGGGCCGACCACCAACTGCCTCCCGGCACCCCGTCCTGACCCCGGCCCCCGGCCTGCCCTCCCGGCTCCCGGCCTGATCTCGCGCGCACGCCGCGCCGGTGAGGGCGGGCCGGGGGCCGGCGCGGTCAGATGAGGCCCAGCGCGAGCATGGCGTCGGCGACCCGGCGGAAGCCGTCGATGTTGGCGCCGGCCACGTAGTTGCCGGGCATGCCGTACTCGTCGGCGGTCTGCAGGCAGCGGCCGTGGATGTCCTGCATGATCTCCTGGAGACGGCGCTCGGAGAACTCGAACGTCCAGGAGTCGCGGCTGGCGTTCTGCTGCATCTCCAGCGCGCTGGTGGCCACCCCGCCCGCGTTGGCCGCCTTGCCCGGCCCGAACGCGACGCCCGCCTCCAGGAACACCTTGATGCCCTCCGGCGTGGTCGGCATGTTGGCCCCCTCGCCGACCGCGACGCACCCGTTGTCCACCAGGAACGCGGCGTCCCGGCCGGTGATCTCGTTCTGCGTGGCGGACGGCATCGCCACCTCGCAGGGCACCTCCCACACGCTGCGGTCCGGGACGAAGACGGACTGCTCGCCCCGGCGCTCGGCGTAGGTCTCCAGGCGCCCCCGCTCGACCTGCTTGACCTGCTTGAGCAGGTCGAGGTCGATGCCCTTCTCGTCGACCACGTAGCCGGAGGAGTCGGAGCAGGCCACCACGACGCCGCCGAGCTGTTCGATCTTCTCGATCGTGTAGACGGCCACGTTGCCGGAGCCCGACACGACGACCCGCTTGCCGTCGAACGACGTGCCGCGGGCCTTGAGCATCTCCTCCACGAAGAACGTGCAGCCGTAGCCGGTGGCCTCGGTGCGTACCTGGGCGCCGCCGTAGACCAGGCCCTTGCCGGTGATCACGCCGGATTCGTAGCGGTTGGTGATGCGCTTGTACTGGCCGAACAGGTAGCCGATCTCGCGCCCGCCGACGCCGATGTCACCGGCCGGGACGTCGGTGTACTCGCCGATGTGCCGGTAGAGCTCGGTCATGAAGCTCTGGCAGAAGCTCATCACCTCGCGGTCGGAGCGGCCCTTGGGATCGAAGTCCGAGCCGCCCTTGCCGCCGCCGATGGGCAGGCCGGTCAGGCCGTTCTTGAAGATCTGCTCGAACCCGAGGAACTTGACGATGCCCAGGTAGACCGACGGATGGAAGCGCAGCCCGCCCTTGTACGGCCCGAGCGCGCTGTTGAACTCCACCCGGAAGCCACGGTTGATCTGCACCTCGCCCTGGTCGTCCAGCCACGGCACGCGGAAGATGATCTGCCGCTCGGGCTCGCAGATCCGCTCGATGATCTTCGATTCGGCGTACTCGGGATGCTTGCCGAGAACTGGGCCGATGCTTTCGAGCACCTCGCGCACGGCCTGGTGGAACTCGACCTCGCCGGGGTTCCGGCGCAGGACGTTGTCGTAGGTCGACGACAGTTTCTCGTGCAACAAGGGCTCCCTACATCACTGGTGCGATCGTGCTCACTTTACGATTCGGCCACTCGTGAGCAGCAGCCGCCCCGCCCCGAGGACGCCCGCGCCGGCCCCGGGACGGCGACGGCAAAGGAAGGTTTTGCCCGCCCGGCCGAGTGCGGGAGGGGGGCGGGGTAGCGCGCATCCTATGACCGGCAAGCGCAAGGACGATCCGTCCGTGGGTGACGAGGTGTCCTGGAAGAGCCACGGGTCCACGGCCCGCGGCAAGGTGGAGAAGAAGATCACCAAGAGGACCAAGGAGGCCGGCCGTACGGTGGCTGCCTCGCCCGACGACCCGCAGTACGTCATGCGCAGCGACAAGAGCGGGCGCGAGGCCGTGCACAAGCCGTCCGCGCTGCGCAAGGGCAAGGGCAAGGGCAAGGGCAAGGACGCGAAGTGAGCGGCGACCGGGACGTGGCGGCCGAGTTCGGCCAGGCCGTCAACATGACCGCGCACGAGCTGGAACGCTGGCTGGACACCGAGGAGTCGAAGCAGGTCGGCCAGAAGCAGGACGGCGGCGGCGAGTCGACCGGCCACGCCTCCGGCCGCGAGATCGTCCGGCTCCTCCGCAAGGGCAGATCCTCCTGGACCGGCCACGACTACGAGCACATGGCCAAGGTGATCGGCTACATCCACCGGCATCTGGCGCAGCGCCCGTCCGGTGACGTCCGGGAGACCCGGTGGCGCTACTCGCTGATGAACTGGGGGCACGACCCGCTCAAGTGAGCGGCGCCTGCGCTCACCGGCGGCTTTCCAGAGACGGAAGGCCGCCGCCGGGCGGGCTGCTCAGTCGTCGTGGGCGATGAGCATGAGCTGCCGCCACAGCAGCACCACGAACACCGCCGAACCGGCGAAGGCGAACCAGAAGGGCGCCGCGACGCCGAACCGGGTGGCCAGCACGCCGCCGATCAACGAGCCGACCACCAGGCCGGCGTAGACGCAGACGGTGTTGACGCTGCCCACCCGCCCCTGGAGCTCCTGCGGGACCGCGCGCTGGCGGACGGTGCCCGAGGTGGTGCCCCAGATGAAGGCGTGCGCGCCGAAGACCAGGAAGATGGCTCCGGCGACCCACGGCGAACGGGTCAGGGCCAGGCCCAGGTGGGTGAACGTCTCGATGATGAGCCCGATCCGCATCAGGGCGCCGAGGCTGACCCTGCGGGTGATGGTCCCGTACAGGCCGGTGCCGATCAGGCCGCCGATCCCGCCGATGGTGGTCATCAGGCCGAACCCCATCGCGCCGAGGCCGAGCTGCTCCTGGGTGTAGAGGACGAGCACCGACCAGGCCGCGCCGAAGGTGAAGTTGAAGATCAGGATGGTGAGCGCCAGCGTGCGGACCGCCGGGTGCCGCACCGTCCAGCTGAACCCGGCGACGAGCTCGCGCACGGTGTTCGGGCGCGGCGCGTCGTCCGGCCGGACCCGCGCCGGCAGCGCGATCCGGGAGACCAGGACCATCCCCGCCAGCACCAGGAGCAGCTGGCTCGCGAACGGCCAGGTCAGGCCCAGCCCGAACAGCGCCGCGCCGATCGGCGGCCCGGCGAGCTGGTTGAGCGTGATGAACCCGGTGCCGAGACGGGCGTTGGCGACGATCAGGTCGTCCCTGGAGACCATCATCGGCGTCAGGGTGGACGTCGCGTTGTCGGCGAACACCTCGGCGATGGACCGGAGCGTGAGCGCCGCCAGCGCCGTCGCCACGGTCACGGTGCCGGTCGCCATGAGCACGACGAGCGCCGCCAGCACCACGGCGCGTACGGCGTTGGCGACCAGCACGATCATGCGGCGGTCGTACCGGTCGGACAGGACGCCGGCGTACAGGCTGAACGCCAGCGGCGGCGCCCAGCTGACCAGGGCGGACAGCGAGATCATCAGCGGGTCGCGGGTCAGCGTCGCGATCAGCAGCGGGCCGGCGGCGGCCGCGATCCCGTCACCGAGATTCGTCAGCCAGCTCGACGCCAGCAACCATCGGAACCCTGTCCCCAACCGGGCCGGCAGGACCCGTTCCACGACTGTGACCACGAGCGCAAAACCATACGTTTCACCGGGGGGCGGGGCAACACGTTTTCCCCCAGGCCCGAAGCGCCCGCCCGGGCAGACCAGGGCCGTCGCGGGCCGTCGCGGGCTGCCCCGGGCCGCCGCGGGGTGCGGAGACCCAGCGACCACCTGGGGTGTCACGGGGTGCGGAAGCCGCGGAAGGTCACAAGTCTGCGGGTTCGGAAGCCGAGCCGCTCGTAGAGGGCGATCGCGCCGGTGTTCGCCTCGGCCACGTGCAGGAACGGACGCTCGCCGCGGGCCACGATCCGCGAGACGAGCGCGCCGACCAGGCGGCCCGCGTGGCCCCGGCCGCGCGCCTCGGGCGCGGTGCACACGGCGCTGATCTCGGTCCAGCCCGGTGGCCGCAGCCGCTCGCCCGCCATCGCGACCAGCTTCCCGCCGTCGAAGACGCCGAGGTAGGTGCCCATTTCACGGGTACGCGTCCAGAACGGCCCCGGTCGCGTCCTGGCGACGAGGTCCAGCATGTGCGGGACGTCGTACGCGCCCAGTTCGGTGACGTCGCCGGGCACGGCGGGGGCGCGGTCGCCGCCGTCCCAGATCAGCTGGCGGCCGTCGAGGGCGAACACCGGCTCCCAGCCGGGCGGCGGGGTCGCCGGGGAGCTGAACAGGTCGGCGAGCTCGCCCGGCCCGAGCAGCCGGGCCAGGTCGGCCCACGCCCGCTCGTCCGGCCCGGCCGGGACCGAGGAGAAGGTCGCCACCTCGGCCCGGTACGTGGCCGCCGCGCCGAGCCGCCGTGCGAGGTGCGCGTGACGGCCGCGCAGTGACGCGCCTACCGGGTCGTCGAGCGGGGTGGCGTCGGGATCCGCCATCGTGGTGTGCGCCTCTCGGGTGGTGCGGGGGAGCCGGCCGGCAGGACGGGGGGCCGTCCGGCGCCGGTCATCCTAGTGACCTCACCGCCACCGCCCCCGCGCCGGGCCCTGCCCCCGGCCTCCGCCAGTCCGGTGCCGGGCCAGTGGGAGGCAGGGCGGCGGCGGGGGCAGCGGTGGGCCCGTGGCGGTCAGGGGCGGGGTGGGGACGTGGCTTCGATGGCCTGTCTCATCTCCGTCGCGCCGTACCGCATCCGCTGGCCGACCTCGGCGGCTCGCGCGTCGGGCAGCACGTCGGTGATCCAGATCAGCCGGCCGGCCCCCTCGCCCTCCGGGTGGACCTCGAAGGAGGCGTGATGGTGGGCCAGCGGCGGCCTCGCGCCCTCCACGACCGCGTAGGCCAGGCGGCGGGCGTCGTCGTCGATCGCGACGATCAGCTCGCGGATCACGTGCCCGTCGGGGAACGTCAGGAACCGCTGGTCGCCGTCCAGCCTGGTGTCCTGGACGCGGCCCGGGAGCAGCCGTTCGTGCACGGCCCCGACGTCACGCAGGACGTCCCAGATGTGGTCGGGGGAGGCGTCGATGACGACTTCGTGCCGGATGGAGGCCATGGGATCCCTTTGTTTACGTACTTCATTATGAAGTGCTTCGCTATGTTAGCGAACGTCCCAGTCCTCCCGTCGCGGCGGGTAGGCGAAGGTCTGGCGGTGGGCCCAGTCGCCGCGCACGACGCGGTAGTCGTGCGCGGCCTCGCTCGCGGGGTGGTCGGGGCCCACGTCGACCCGGTCGGCGACCGACCAGACGCCGTTGATCCGGTGCTCCACGGTGTAGAGGAACTCGTTGAACCCCGAGCCGGACACGCAGGTGTTGACGACGGTGAGCGCACGCCGACCCGCCGTCAGCCCCGGCGGGAGGTCGACGATCTGGTTCCGCCACTTGTGGACGGCGTCTTCCAGCAGCGGCCGCCACCTCGCCGCGGGCACGCCGTCGACGGTGATGGTCGCGTCCTGCAGGCCGACGCCGGCGTCGAGCCGGCGGATCAGCCGTACGCCGGTGTTGGCCGGGCTGACGCTCACGGTGAACCGGCTCGACCCGCCGCGGGGGAACGCGCGGCCGTCGTCGGTGACGATCTGACCGGAGTCCACGGCCTGACCGGAGTCCACGGCCTGACCGGCGTCCACGATTTGGCCGGACGTGCTTTCGGGCCGCGGCTCGGGCCGTCCCGTCAGCCGTACGGCGACGACGACGGCCAGGGCCAGCGCGGCGGCCACCGGCACGGCGATCCCGGCGAACAGGACGGCCCGCCGCGGCCCGCCACCCAGCACCGATGCCGCCCCGCCCGGCAGACCTGGTCCCGCCGGACCGGACGCGGCCGGCGGGGGGCCGTCGGATGCCTGCGAGCCGCGATCGTCCCAGGCCCCGGCGGGCAGCCGGCTGATCCGCACCCGGTCCCAGGCCCGCTCCCAGGCGGGAAGCTCGTGGTCGGGCACCCGGCACCCGCGCAGGAACGCCACCATGACCGCCTTCTTGGGAAAGCGCCGGCCGGCCAGCATGTCGGCGCACGTGCTGCGCGGCAACCGGGCGCCGCCCGACCTGTCGGCCCGCGCCTGCAACTCCCGCAGCGACACGTCGGCCCGGGCGAACTGCTCGGCCAGCAGCCGCACCAGGTCCTCGTGACGGCTCACCGACTCAGGCCCGGTGGCCTCCGCGGCGCCCGGCGGCAGCCCGCCACCGTGGACCTCGCTCATCGCTCCGCACCCCGCCCTCTCTTGACCGGGCCGTAAGGCCCCGCAGACCAGCGACAGAAAGTGTACGGACGGTCGCGCCGCGTGTCCGGGTTCTCTTGGCCCGGCCGTCGCTCCGCTCCCGTGCCGTGCGGGAGACGCGGCTCGACACGGCTCGGCTCCGGGCGGCACGCCCGATGATCGACCCCCTGTTCCTCGACATGCCGCTGTCCCTCTGCCCCGCGCCGGAGCCCCGCCCTGGGTGCGCGGGGAGCGTCAGGCTGAAGACGGCGAACCCGGTGCACACCGCGACTCCCTCAGCGTTTCTCGTGGGGTTCGCCGGCCAGCCAGTCCCAGCTGGTGATGGTGGTGCGCATCAGGCGGGCGGCGGTGGACAGGTGGCTGTCGGCGCCCCAGAACAGGGTGAGCGTGCGGCGGCAGTCGGGGTCGTCGACGTCCACCCAGGCGAGCGGGGCGCGGGTGGTGGAGCGGCGGGCCAGGGACGGGACGAGCCCGATGCCGAGCCCCGTGCTGATCAGGTCGGCGATGGCGCTGGACTCGTCGCCTTCGCAGACGATCCGCGGCGTGCGGCCCCTGGCGGCGAAGAGCCGGTCGAGCAGCCGGCGTTGCCAGTGTCCCTTGCGGGCGGTGACGAACGGCTGGTCGGCGAGGTCGTCGATGGTCACCGACGTACGGCCGGCCAGCGGGTGGTCGAGCGCGGTGGCCAGCCCGACCGGCTCGTCCAGCAGTTCGGCGGCCTCCAGCCCGTCGGCGTGGATCGGCTGGGAGGCGACGCACAGGTCGAACTCCTGGGCGCGCAGGCGGCGGGACATGTCGTCGGCGGGGGCCCAGTGGAGCTCGATCTCGGCGGCGGGATGGGCGCGCTTGTAGGCCGCGAGCGGCCCGGTGAGGGTCAGGAAGGTCTCCGAGGCCAGGCGTACGGTGCCGAACCCCTCGCCGGCGGCCTCGGCGACGGCGCGCCGTCCGGCGTCGAGCTCGCCGAGCGCCCGTTCGACGAAGCCGCGGAACAGCGTGCCCGCGCCGTTCAGGCGGAGCCGGCCGCCGCGGTCGAACAGCGGCGTGCCCAGCTCGCTCTCCAGGCGGGCGATCGTCCGGCTCAGGGACGGCTGCGCGACGCGCAGCTCCTCGGCGGCGGCGCTGAGGTGTTCGAGCCGGGCCACCACCAGGAACTGGCGGAGGGCGTTCAGATCCATCATGCCTCCCAACGCATAACACCATAGCAATATAGATCTTGGACAAGATAACTCAGGAGCCATAGCGTCGGAGGCGTTCCATCAGGACGGACATGAGGAGGACCCTCGATGCTCAGCGTGGTCGACGGACCGCGAGCCGATGCCACGCGCCGCACGGCACCCGTGGGCTGGACGTTGCGGGCGACGGTCAGCGCCCACATGGTGGCGATCGCCGGCCAGCCGGTGTTCGCCGGCGTGTACCTGACCGGCGACTACGACAGCCTGCGCTGGCACTCCTTCGGCGCCGACGTGGTCACCTCCGTCGGCTACCTCCAGCTGATCGTGGCGATCGTGGTGTGGGCGCGCCTGCGCCGCAGCGGGCCGTTCCTGGCCACGGCTGCGGTGGTGGCGGCCGAGACGGCGCAGTACTTCGCCGGGCTCGACGGCGCGTTGTGGCTGCACATCCCGCTGGGAGTGGCGACCGTCGCCGCGCTCACGGTGCAGTTCATCGACGTGTGGCGCCGGCCCTTCCCGCGTCGGGCGGCCCGCGATGCCTGAGCTCGACCGGCCGGCGCGCGGCGTGACCAGGCGGCAGGCGCTCGGCATCGGCGGCGCGCTCGGGCTGATGGCGGCCACCGGGCTCGGCGCCTCGGCCGCGATGGCCCGGCGGCCATCGATCACCGGCGCCGAGCTGCGCAGCGACCTGCCGCTGCCGCCGCCGTTCCAGGTGCCGCTGCCGATCCCCGCCGTGCTGGCGCCGTCCGGCGCCTCGGGCGGCGCCGACCGTTACGAGATCGTCCAGCGCGAGACGACCCTGGAGATCCTGCCCGGCGTACGGACCAGGGCCTGGACGTACGGGGGCACCTTCCCCGGGCCGACGATCGAGGCGCGCCGGGGCCGGCCGATCACCGTGACGCACCGCAACGACCTGCCCGTGCCGACCGTCGTCCACCTGCACGGCGGACGCACCCCGGCCGCCTCCGACGGCTACCCGACCGACCTCGTGCTGCCCGAGGGCTGGACGGAGCCCACCATGCACATGGCGCACGGCTCCGGCATGGGCGGCATGGGCGGCATGCGCGACCCGCGGGCCGTGCTGAGCAGGCGGACCAGGGACTACACCTTCCCGCTGGACCAGCGTCCGACGCTGCTGTGGTACCACGACCACCGGATGGACTTCACCGCCCCCGCGATCTGGCGCGGCCTGGCCGGGCTGCAGATCGTCCGCGACGACGCCGAGCAGGCACTGGGCCTGCCCGCGGGGCCGCGCGAGCTGCCGCTCATGATCGCCGACCGGGCGTTCACCGCCGAGGGCGAGCTCGCCTACCCCGCACTCGACCCCACCCTGCGGGAGCGGCCAGGCGTGCTCGAACCGTACATAGCGGGCGTGCTCGGCGACGTGATCCTGGTCAACGGCGCCCCCTGGCCCGTCCACGAGGTGGACGCGGCCCGCTACCGGCTGCGCCTGCTGAACGCCTCCAACGCCCGCCACTACGAGCTCGAAGCCGTGCTCGACGACGGGCGGCGGCTCGACCTCGTGCAGATCGGCGCCGACCAGGGGCTGCTCGCGGCCCCCGTCACCCACCGGGTGCTGCCGATCGCGCCGGCCGAGCGCTACGACGTGGTCGTGGACTTCGCCCGCGTCCCGGTCGGCGGGCGCGTCCGGATCGTCAACCGGCTCGGCTCGGGCCGCACCCGGGACGTGATGGCCTTCCGGGTCGCGCGCGCCGCGGCCGACGACAGCCGGGTGCCCCCCGTGTTGTCCACCGACCTGCCGGAGTGGCGGCGGGCGGACGCCGTACGGGTGCGCGAGTTGTCCTTCCGCGCCGGCCGGATGCACGACGGCCGCGGGTGGCTGATCGGCGGGCTGCCGTTCGACCCCGCCCGCTCCGACGTCACCGTGGGCCTCGGCGACGTCGAGGTGTGGCGGATGGTCGCCGACGTCCACCACCCCGTCCACCTGCACCTGGTCGGCTTCCGGGTGCTCTCGCGCAGCGGCCGGCCGCCGTTGCCGCACGACGCGGGGCTGAAGGACACCGTCTCCCTGCGGCCGGGCGAGTCGGTGGAGATCATCACCCGGTTCGACGGCTACCGCGGCCGCTACCTCTTCCACTGCCACAACGCCGAGCACGAGGACATGGCCATGATGGCCAACCTCCAGATCGTCTGACACCCAGATCGTCTGACACCCCCCGCGCACCCCGGCACCGTCCACAAGGAGCGTCACCATGCCCGCCGATCCCGGCATCGTCATCATCGGCGCCAGCCTCGCCGGCGCCCAGGCCGCGCGGGCCCTGCGGCTCGACCACGGCTACGACGGGCCGCTCACGCTCGTCGGCGACGAGCACCCCCTGCCCTACCAGCGTCCCGCGCTGTCGAAGGGCTACCTGCTGGGCACCACCGAGGCCGCCGAGCTCGACGTCCTGGACCCGCGGTTCTACGCCGCCCAGGACGTCGCCCTCGCCCTCGGCGCCCCCGCCACCCTGCTCGACCTCGACGGCCGGCGGGTGAAGCTGGGGCGCAACGTGGAGCTGCCGTTCGGCCAGGTGCTGATCGCGACCGGCGCCCGTCCGCGCCGCCTCCGGGTGCCGGGCGCCGACCTCGACGGCGTCCACTACCTGCGCGACCGCGAGGACAGCGAACGGCTCGGCGCGGCCCTGCGCGCGGCCTCGGCCGTCGTCGTGGTCGGCGCCGGCTGGCTCGGCTGCGAGGTCGCCGCCGCCGCCCGCGCGCTCGGCGTGCCCACGACCGTGGTCGACCCGCTGCCCACGCCGCTCTACCACGTGCTGGGCGACCGGATCGGCGGCGCCGTCGCCCGCCTGCACCTCGACCACGGCGTCGAGCTGCTCACCGGCGACGGCGTCGAGGCGGTGCTCGGGACGCGCTCGGTCGAGGCGGTGCGCACGGTCGCCGGGCGGCGCGTCCCGGCCGACCTGGTCGTGGTCGCCGTGGGCGCCGTCCCCAACACCGAGCTGGCCGAGGCGGCGGGGCTGCGCGTCGACGGCGGCATCGTCACCGACGGCCGCCTGCGCACCTCGCACCCGGCCGCGCTGGCCGCCGGCGACGTCGCCCGCCACCGGCACCCGCGCTACCTGAAACCGGTCCGGATCGAGCATTGGGACAACGCCGTCGTCCACGGGACCGCCGCCGCGGCCACGCTGCTGGGCGAGCCGGTCACCATCGACCACGTCCCGTACTTCTTCTCCACGCAGTACGGGTCCACCCTCGAATACGTCGGCCTGCCCACCACGTCCGACCGCGTCGTCACCAGGGGCGAGCCGGGGGAGCCCGGGTTCGCCGCCTTCTGGCTCGACCGCGGCGTCCCGGTGGCCGCGCTGACCGTGGACAGCCAGGACGCCGGCCACCTGCGGTCCCTGGTCGCCGCCGGGCACACCGCCGATCCGCGCCGGCTGGCCGACCCCGGCGTCCCGGCGGCCGAGCTCCTGCCGCACGCCCCCACCGGCGCCTCATGAACGGCGGCGGCCCGGCTCAGACGCGCAGGACCGCCTGACGGGTGTGCCCGCGGCTGCCGCCGACCTCGACCTTGACCGCCCGCTTGGACCGGCGCACCCCCCGGTCGCCCTCCTTGACCGACCTGACCGGCCACGGCAGCTTGATCCGCACGTCGTCGGCGGTCCTGGACGGGTCGGAGACGGCCAGCCGGACCCGGTGACGGTCGTGGCGGAGCAGCACGACGCACGGCCCGTCGGCGGCGAGCGGCCCGTGCGGGGTGTCGACGGCCCCCGCGCGCCAGAACACCGCGGCGATCAGGTCGTCCCGGCTGACGGCCTGGACCGTGCGGGAGTTGGCCAGGATCTCGACCCGCCCGCGGTAGGCCGCGGTCTGCTCGGGGGTGGCGGCGGGCAGCACGGCGTAGGCGTAGCGGGCCCGGCGCGGATCGACGCCGTGGTCGACCAGGATCGTCGTGTAGTGCCTGGTGACGGGGGTCGTGTCGCCGCCGGTGGTGGCGCCGGTGTCGATGTCGCGCCAGCGGCCGGTGCGCCGCTCGCGGATCACCTTCGCCTCGGCGCCGTCGAGCAGCGCGTATCCGGCCACGCCGGACAGGTGGACCCAGCCGTCGCCGCGGGTCAGCGGGGGATGGGCGCCGTGGGTGTTGCGGTTCTCCACGACGGTCTCGACGCGGCGGCCGTCGGAGGCGGTGATGCCGGTCCCTAAGGCGATCACCCCGTCGTCGAGCAGGAACCACGCCTTCCTGGCCCGCAGCGAGGAGCCGTCGGCGATCAGCCTCATCGCCGCCACGCCGTACTCGCCGTCGAGCGCCGCGCCGCCCGCCCACGGGGTGGGCGGCAGGCGGCGCGCGCCGTGCGGGAGGTCGGCGCGCCCGCGCGTGTCGACCGTGGTGCCCGGCAGCCGGTACGGGTCGATCGTCGGCCACAGGTCGTCGTTCCAGTGGGTCAGGTCGTCGGTGTAGAGGTACGTCATGCCGTCGCCGGTGTACCAGCCGTGCAGGTTCTCCTGGTTCATGCCCTCGGCCGCGCCGATGCGCTCGGAGCTCATCGCGATGGCGTACGCCCAGGTGGGACGCCGGTGCACGACCCGGTCCATGTCGGCGAAGACGTACGTGCCGGTCGTGCGGGGGCCGACCGGCACGGACGCGTCCGCCAGCAGGGCCTGCGCCCGCGCGACGCTCGCCAGCGGGGCGACCGCGGCGTACGGGACGGCCTGGTTGCGGGTGAGCCAGCCCTTCACCATCGGCCGCCAGCGCCGGGCGTGGCGCTCGGGCGCCGTCTCCAGCAGCGTCAGGATGGCCTCGACCGCCTTCTGCCCCGAATGGTGGTCGCGGTGGCCCTGCACCGAGATCTGCCGGCCGCGCACGCAGTCCATCATCAGCCCGTCGAAGATGAACGGCGTGAACGAGCGGTCGACGAAGTCGTAGACGTTCCCGACGTCGCGGATCTCCCACGGTGACCTGGCCAGCATGGCGATCAGCTTGGCCACGCTCTCCAGGTAGTCCACGCCGTAGCTGCCGTTGTAGGGGAACACGCCGTGCTGGATGAAGGAGCCGTCGCGGTAGAAGCCGTCGCCCGGCCCGCCGGTGGGGCGCAGCAGGTCGGAGACGGCCTTCCTGGCCCGCTTGAGCAGGCGGGCGTCGTGGGTGAGCAGCCCGCGCATCGCCACCGCCATGGCCTTGCTGGCCCGGTTGGCGCCGGTCTCGACCACGCCGGGGTGGCTGACGCGGCGCTCGGGGTCGGGGCACCAGTGGCGCAGCGGGCGCAGCCAGCGGCGCAGGTCGTCCTTGGGCAGGCCGTCGTAGAGCAGCGCGCAGGTGTCGGTCAGCGCGCGCGGGACGCCGATCTCCCACCAGTACCAGTTGCTGCCGCGGCGGTCGAGGCCCTCGCGGTAGGCGTGCTCGTACAGGAAGTCCAGGGCCCTGGCCGCGGTCTCGGCGACCCGCTGGTCGCGGTGCATGTCGGTGCCCGGCGTGGCCCAGCCGAGCGCCAGCGTGCGCATGCGGTTGTAGGCGCGGTTGAAGTTGCCCGTACGGGGGTCGTCGAGCGGCAGGTCGGGCCACAGGCTCGGCCGGCCGGGAGCGGGGTCCATCTTGCGCAGCACCGCGTTGGCCGAACCCTCGACGGCCCGCGTCTTGTCCAGGTACGCCGGGTCGTACGTGGCGCCGGCCAGCAGGCTCACCCATCGCTCCCGGGCCGCGTCGAACGCGGCGGCGCCGACCGCCTCGGCCGGCCTCTCCCACAGAGCGATTCCGGCCACGGCCGCGGCCCCCAGCAGGGCGGACCGGCGGCTGAGGGGGTGGGTCATGGAAGCCTTTCGACAATCAGCCATCTACCAGATGAAAAGATCCTATGTCGGCGGCAGGGGGGATCATTTCGCCTTCGCGATGGGGTACCCGGCATCGACCATATTGAACTGTGATGAACCGTATTGAACTGTTCGCTCCGGCGATCGATCATCAGGGGCAGTAGCACTTCCTCGCGTCAGAGAGGATCTCCATGATTCGTCGCGCATCGCTCGCCGTCCTGCTCGCCGTCGGCACGCTCACCGTCGCCGGCTCGCCCGCCCACGCCCGCGCCTGCCAGATCGACTACCACTGCGAGACGTACTACTACAGCGACTCCACCCGGACCACGGTGGTCGGCGTCAAGTACGAGAACTGCGTGGGCGACGTGACGTGGGTGGGCACCCGCGGCTCGTACCCGGAGTTCCACGAGACCCCCTGCTAGGGGGCCCGCTCGGCGGGGTGTTGCGCAGGCACGCCCCGCCCGCCGCGTCCGGCCGGCTCACACGGTGATCACGACCTTGCCGAACGGCCCGCCCGACATGTAGTGGCGGTAGGCGTCGGGAGCCTGCTCGAAAGGGAAGACGCGGTCGATGACCGGGCGCAGCCGGTGGGCCTCGATGAGCCGGTTCATGGCCAGGAACTGCGCGCGGCTGCCGACGGCGATGCCCCGCAGCGTGGCTCCCGACCGGAAGACCGCCCGCGCGTCGAGCGGCGGCGGGTCGGCCAGGACGAACCCGACGCTGGCGACCTGGCCTCCGATCGCGGTGGCCGACAGCGACTGCCCGAGGTCACCGGCGACGTCGATGACGTGTTCCGCGCCCTCGCCCCCGGTCAGCTCGCGCACCCGGGCCGCCCAGTCGGGGGTGGCCCGGTAGTCGACGACCTCGTCGGCGCCCAGCGCGTACAGGCGTTCGGCCTTGGCCGCGCTGCTGGTCGTGGCGATCACCCGGGCGCCCAGCGCCTTGGCGAACTGCAGCGCGAACAGCGACACCCCGCCGGTGCCCTGGGTGACGACGGTCCGGCCGGGCAGCGGGCCGGTGCCCTCGCCGGTCAGGGCGTTCCAGGCGGTGACCGCGGCGCAGGGCAGCGTCGCGGCCTCCTCGTAGGACAGGTGGGCCGGGATCGGCACGAGGGCGTGCTCGTCGAGCAGCGCGTACTCGGTGAGCATGCCGTCCAGCGAGCCGCCGAGCTGCGGCAGGTGCCGCAACGCGAACGGGCCGTCCTGCCAGCTCGGGAACAGGGTGGCGGTGACCCGGTCGCCGACGCCGACCGACTCGACGCCGGGGCCGGTGGCGACGACGTCGCCGGCGCCGTCGGAGACCGGCACCACGTCCGGTTTCACCGGGAGCACGTAGTCGCCGCGCAGGATCATCAGCTCGCGGAAGCTGAGGGAGGTGGCCCGCACCGCGACCACCACCTGCCCAGGACCAGGGGTGGGGACGGGGTGTTCCTTGATCGACAGGCCCTCGACGCCGGCTCCGCTGTCGACGTGGTAGCTGCGCATGACGTCCATCAGGCGGTCGCCAGGGGAACTTCGCCGGCGGTCTTGCTGAAGCCGAGCGCCTCGACGATCCGCCCGTCGCGGACGCGCATGAGGTTCACGCCGCTGACCCAGTCGGACGGGCCGGTGCCGTAGCGGTAGTGCCAGTGGATGGTGGCGCGGTCACCGGCGACGATGACCTCCTGCGGCTCGAACGCGCTGGTCAGGTCGTCCACGAGCGCGCCCCACCAGTCCAGGCACGCCTGGCGGCCGGTGACGCGTTCGCCGGTGGGGGCCGGCTGCACGGACTCCATCACGCAGTCCTCGGCGACCAGGTCGTCGAGCAGGCCGCGGTCACGCTCGACGAAGGCCCGGTTGAAGCGCTCCATGACGTCGGCGGTGGATGGGAAGGACACGGTTCCTCCAGAAGGAAGTGGGGTAGATCGATCGGTCTATCTATGTATATCGACCGGTTGATCTACTCGTCAACCCGTGGCAACCTGGATCCATGACAGTTCGTACGGGACCGGGCCCCCGGGAGCGCCTGCTGACGGCCGCCGACCAGCTGATCTACAGCCAGGGCGTCAACGTCGGCGTCGACGCCCTGCTCAAGGCCGCGAACGTGGCCCGGCGCTCGCTGTACGAGCACTTCGGCGGCAAGGACGGCCTGATCGTCGAGGTGCTCAGGTCGGCCGCCGACGCCGACGCCGCCGACTACCGCCGCACCATGGACGCCGCCGGCCACGACCCGCGCGAGCGCCTGCTGGCCGTCTTCGACCGGATCGGCGAGATCGTCGCCATGCCCGGGTTCCACGGCTGCCGCTACCTGGCCGCCGACCTCGGGCTGACCGACCCCGGCCACCCCGCGCACGAGATCACCCGCGACTACCGCCGGCAGGTGCACGGGCTGCTGGCGCGCGAGCTGGCCGCGCTCGGCCACCCGCAGCCCGACCGCGCCGCCGACCAGCTGCTCATCCTCATCGACGGCACCCTCGCCGTCGGCGCGACCCGCCCCGGCACGAACCCGGCCGCCGCCGCCCGCGAGCTCGCCGAACACGTCATCACCCCCTGACGGGCCCGCGCGGGCCGTCACGGTCAGGCCGGTGCCCGAGGACGGGGGGCGGCGCTTACCGGGCCGTCACGGTCAGGGTGGTGTGCGGGCCGGTCGTCGCGCCTTCGGGGCCGGCCAGGTCGAGCGCGAAGCCGTCGGCCGTCCTGCGGCCGAGCAGCCGCGCCGGTCGCCCGCAGAACAGCGGCCGGATGTTGCGGTGCACGATGCGGGTCACCCGCTCGGGACGCCCCTCCAGCCGCAGCGTCTCGGCCAGGGCGAGCGTCATCAGCGGCCCGTGCACCACCAGGCCGGGATAACCCTCCACGCGGGTGGCGTACGGCCAGTCGTAGTGGATGCGGTGGGCGTTGGCGGTGGCCGCCGAGAACCGCATGAGCAGGGTCGGATCGGTGTCGAAGTGCCACTCCCAGGCGCCCGCCCTGCGGAACGGGGAACCGGCGGCCCGCGCCGCCACGGCCTCCTCGGCCGCCGCCGCCGGGCCGGTGGGCGCCCCGGCCTCCCGGTAGATCAGGTCCTGCCGCTCCTCCAGCCGGGGATCGCCGTCCTGGCCGGTCAGGCGGGTGCGTACGACCACCACGACCAGCCGGCCCGAGCGCCCGGACTTCTCGGTGACCGACTCCACCGCGCTCTGCCTGCGTACGGTCTCGCCGACCCGCAGCGGCCCGTGGAACACGACCTCGCCCCCGGCGAACATGCGCCGCGGCAGGCCGACGGGCGGCAGGAACGAGCCGCGTACGGGATGCCCGTCGCCCCCCAGCACGGACGAGACGGGCCAGCGCGCCAGCGCCGCCCAATGCCACAGCGGCGGCAGCTCCGCGCCCGGCCCCGGGACCGGCACGCCGTCGTCGAACAGGGCCGCGAGCGCGGCGACCGGCGACGCATCGACCAGCTCGTCACTGACGACAGTGGACGGCTCCCACCCCTGCACGCTGCTCCCCGCCCTCCGCCGTGACCGCCGCGAACCACGGTACGCCCAGGCCGGGCCCGCGCGGCAGTGCGCGGTCGCCCCGGGGGGAGGGCGAGCGTCAGCGGGCGGTGATGATGCCGCCGGGCAGCAGGGCGCCGAGGGTGGACGTGTCGTTGACCGCGTTGAGCACGTCCAGCACCGGCTGGAGCAGCGCGCCGACGGGCCCGCCGGCGGCCAGCGAGTCGGCGGTGGCCGGGGTGGTGAGTGCGACGGCCAGCAGCGCGCCACCGGCCACGGCGCAGGTGATACGGCCCATGAGCTTCATGGACACCTCCATGGGAGTTACCGAAAGTGATCGTCCAGCACTCTATGTGACAGGAGGGTGTCCGCCCGGTAAGGCGCACGGTCAGGGCTGGACAGGGAGCATGACCTCCACCGTGGTGCCCGTCCCCGGCTCACCGCTGACCAGGCAGATGCCGCCCAGCTCGGCCGTGCGCTCGCGCATCGAGGTCAGGCCGACGCCGGACCGGTGCTCGGGCGGCAGGCCACGGCCGTCGTCGGCGACCAGCAGGCGCAGCGCGCCGGGCTCGCGGCGCAGCTCGACCCGGACGCGGGTGGCCCGCGCGTGCCGCCGCACGTTCGTCAGCGCCTCCTGCGCGATCCGGTAGACGGCCACCTCGACGGCGGCGGGCAGGCCGGTCAGGTCGCCCTCGGCGATCACCTCCGCGGCCGGCCCGTCCGGCGCGGCCAGCGCTCGCACGGCGGCGGCCAGGCCCAGGTCGTCCAGGGCGGGCGGGCGCAGGCCGTAGACGAGCTGCCGCAGGTCGCCCGTGACGGCGTCCATGCCGGTACGCAGCTCGCGCAGCAGCCCGTCGGCCGCCTCCGGCGAGCTCTTCAGGCTGAGCCGGGCCATGTTGACGGTCATCGCCAGCCCGCTGAGCGTCTGGCCGAGGCCGTCGTGCAGGTCCCGGCGCAGCCGGCGGCGCTCCTCCTCGCGGGCGGCCAGCATGCGTTCGCGCGAACGTTGCAGGTCGGCGGCCAGGCGGACCGCGTGGGCCACGTCGGCGGCGTACGGGACCAGCGTGTCCAGCACCCGCTCGTCGTGCGCGGCGGCGAAGCGGCGCGCGGCGGGCGGGCCGACCAGCAGCCGGCCCACCCACTCGCCGTGCCAGATCAGCGGCACCTCGCGCGGGGAGTCGCCGACCTGCCCGCGCGAGGTGCTCGCCACGCTGACCGGGTGGCCCGGCTCGCCGCTGGTCACCTCGACGGCGACGCCGCGTACCGCCAGGCCCTCGCGCAGCACGCCGACCACCGCCGCCAGCGCCTGCGCCGGATCGCCCCGGCGCACCTCCTGCGCCAGCCGCTCGGCCAGGACGCGCGGATCGCCCACCGGCCCGTAGAGCAGGCGGTCGACCGCGCGTTGCAGCGCCCGCCGCAACGGCTGGAAGAACGCGCCCGTGAGCAGCGCGGAGGCGAGCCCGGCGACCTGGTGGTACCCCGACACCAGCAGGCTCGACAGCGTGGCCACCCCGAAGTAGACCCCGCCGACCACGGCCAGCAGCCCGGCGGCGACGAACGTCCGGCTGACGACGGTGTCGATGCCGTAGAGCCGGTAGCGGGTCACCGAGATCACCATCGACACGGGGATGACCGCCGCCCACCCGATCGACAACCAGTACAGCTCCGGCACGACGACGCCGGCGAGCATGAAGACGATGTACCCGCCGAAGGAGAACAGCGGCCAGCCGATCTGCCGCCGCACGACCGGGTCGGCCCGGCGGAAGCGCAGCACCATCGACCACGCCGCCAGCGGCAGCGTCGAGAGGATGCCGGTCCAGGCCACCACCGTGACCACCGGCCAGATCGGCGCCAGCTCCGGAACCTGTGACGGGTTGGGGATGACCGCGGGCAGCGGATAACCCTCGGCCGGCGGGTCGGGACGCAGGAACATGTGGGCCAGCTCCACCGCGGTCGACACCGCGCCGAGCAGCACCACCAGGCGCCAGCGCCGCGACGGCAGCCTGCCGTCGGGGGAGTACAGCGGCAGCAGCATCTCCAGCAGCAGCCCGGACACCGCCCAGCCGGCCTGCGCGGGGAACCTCAGCATCCCCGCCAGCGCGAGATCCCCGTCCGCCGCGGCGGCCAGCATCGCCGACTGGCAGAAGGTGTTGACCGCGCCGCCGAGGCCGCCCGCGCACATCAGCCACGCCAGCCTGAGCCGCGGCCGGTGCACGATGAGGAACGCGCTGAAGGCCGGGAAGGTGACCCCCGCCGCGGCCAGCGGGCTGAAGATTTCCGGCAGCCGCCACTCCGGCGGCAGCGCCGCGTACAGCAGGACCGCCGCGAGCACCAGCACCGGCGAGACCACGGCCAGGACGACGGCGACCACCCGGGCTGCCCACGCCATCCGTCCCCGCCTTCCGGCTGCCGTTCCCGCCCGACACTAGCGTGCCCGCGGAACGGTCCGCCATGATCCGGCCCGCCGGCCGGACCGACCGGCGGGTCAGCGCAACGACCGCAGCAGGGCGCTCCGGTCGAGGGCGTCGACCGGCCACGTACGGGAGCGCAGGGTGCCCCGGTCGCGGTAGGCGCGCATGATCGTGACGTGTTCGGGCAACCGGACGAACCCCCGCAGATCATCCTCGCTCCGCCACACCGACAGCGAGCCGACCCGGCGGCCGGCGAGATCCGCCCAGAGCCACATGCCCACCGCGCCCGGCAGGCCGGGCCAGTGGCGGCTCAACGACCGGCCGTGCCGGGCGATGCCGGGCAGGTCCCGGAGCCGCCGCAGGCGGAAGTCCGTCAGGGCGGCGACCAGCGGGCCCGGCCGGTCGCTCTCGGGGCCGGGGATCCAGCGTGAGGTCAGCATGCGGCACACCGGCCGGTCTCGGACGTCATGCCGCCAAACTATATTAACGACCGATCGTTTGTATATCGAAGGCGGCGGTCAGGCGCGGCCGGGGGAGAGGGCGCCGGCCAGCTCGCGCCAGTGGGGCATCGCCGTCCGGCCCGGCTCGATCCCGATCACCTGCACGGCCACGTGGTCGGCGCCCGCGTCCACGTGGGCCCGCAGCTTGCCGACGACGGTGTCCAGGTCGCCCCAGAAGACGAAGTCGTCCACCAGGCGGTCGCTGCCGCCGCCGGTGATCTCGTCCTCCGCGTACCCGAGCCGCCGGAACTTCGCCACGTTGTACGGCGTGCTCAGGTAGGGGCGCAGGTGCTCGCGGGCGGCGGCGCGGGCCTTGGCGGGGTCGGTCTCGAACAGCACCGGATGCTCGACGGCCAGGAACGCGTCCGGCCCGAGGAGCTGCCGTGACTCGGCGGTGTGCGCGACGTTGACGTGGTAGGTCTGGGCGCCCGCCGCCCGGTCGCGGGCCAGTTCGAGCATCTTGGGCCCGTACGCGGCCAGCAGGCGGCGCACGCCCGGCTTGGGAGCCGGGTTGACGGTCTCCAGCTCGTCCAGCTCGTCGAGGTAGGCCCGCATGGCCGTCAGCGGGGTCGTCCCGGGGCGGGGGGCGCCGCCGAAACCCAGGCCGAGCACGTGCCGGTCGGGGTAGGCGTCGGCCAGCAGCAGGGCGGCGCCGTACGTCCACCTGGCCTCGCGGGCCCAGATCTGGGCGATGCCGTTCACGATGTGCATCCTTCGCGTGCACGACAGCAGGAAGCCGGCATGGGTGAGCGCCTCGCGGCCGAGCAGCTCGGGCATCCAGAACGCCCGCCACCCCTGCTCCTCCAGCTCCTGGATCGACTCGCGCATGTGCGCGGCCGGCACGTGCTCGAAGTCGAACGTGTAGATCCCGAACGTGCCGAGATCCAGGCCGTCGATGGTGCCCATGGGACATCCCCTCATCGTGTGTCGATCCTCAGAAGCATAGACATATCGCAAAATGTCGATATATGAAAACCGACCTCTGTCGTCCGGGGGGCTCGGCGGGGAGCGGCTTCTACAGGGTGCGACCGAGGGTGGCGACGAGCTGGGCGATGCGGCGCTCGTCACGCTTGTAGTGCGTCCACTTGCCCACGCGGGTGGCGTGTACCAGCCCCGCGCGCTGCAGCTCGCTCAGGTACGCCGACACCGTCGACTGCGCGAGCCCGACCCTGGCCTGGATGTGCGTCACGCACACCCCGACCTCCACCGGGTCGGCGATCGCCCCCTCCAGGGAGAAGTGGCGCTCCGGCTCCCGCAACCACGACAGCAATTGCAGCCGGGTCGGGTTCGCCAACGCCCGCAACGCCTCGGACAGCTCTGAATCGGTCAAAAGTGGAGCCTCCGCCATGGATGCGAGCATAGTGAGCCATCGACGCATCGCGGTAATCCGATGCGTACCAGCTCGGCGCCCGCGCGGCTCCTCAAGGGGAGGCAATGCCTCGGTAGATTTCCCGCACCCGAAGTAATCCATCCAGTCAAGACGATTGCCTCAAATAAGTCGATCGCCTTATATTCCGATGTGTCGGGCTTTCAAGCTGGAGGACGCATGACCGTTGACGCGATCCCCGATTTCCCCTTCGACCGCCCCACGGCGCTGGAACCGCCCCCACAACTCGCCGACCTGCGGGAGAAGTGCCCCGTGGCCCACGTACGCCTGCCCAGCGGCGACGTGGCGGCCCTGGTGACCCGGTACGACGACGCCCGCGCCGTCATGGCCGACCCCCGCTTCAGCCGCAACCTCGCCCGCGAGGGCGCCGCCCGGCTGTCCACCACCGAGGACGGCGGCCTGTTCAACCGCCGCAAGGACGGCGCCGGCGACATCGGCGAGGGCGAGGGCCACATGCGCTGGCGGCGCCTGCTGAGCCGCTGGTTCACGGCCAGGAAGATGGAGGTCTGGCGCCCCCGCGTCCAGGCCATGGCCGAGGACCTCCTCGACTCCATGCTGGCCAAGGGCTCCCCGGGCAACCTGTCGTCCGGCCTGGCCCTGCCCCTGCCGGTACGGGTCATCTGCGCGCTGGTCGGCGCGCCGAGCTCGGACCAGGACAAGTTCGCGCACTGGTCGCGCACGATGCTGACCCTGACGCGCAACACGCAGGAGGAGGTCGACACGGCCTACCGGGAGTTCAACGCGTACGTGTCGGACCTGATCGACCGCAACCGCGCCGACCCCGGCGACGACCTGCTCAGCGAGCTGACCCAGATCACCGACGCCGAGGACGGCAGGCTCAGCCGGGACGAGCTCATCGCCACCGTGCGCGGGCTGCTGCTGGCCGGGCACGAGACCACGTCCAACATGATCGCCATCATGACGGCGATGCTGCTGTCCGACCGGCAACGCTACGAGGCCGTGATCGACGACCCCGACTTGATCCCGGGCACCGTGGAGGAGGTTCTGCGGCTGGACAGCACGTTGTCGGCCATCGGCGGCGTGCCCCGGTTCATCACCGAGGACGTCGAGCTGAGCGAGATCACCGTGCCCGCGGGCAGCACGCTGATCCCCAACATCCCGGCCGCCAACCGCGACCCGGCCAAGTTCGCCGACCCCGACCGGTTCGACCCGCGCCGGGAGAACAGCAGCCAGCACCTCACCTTCGGCGCCGGCCGCCACTACTGCCTCGGCCAGCCGCTGGCCAGGCTGGAGCTGCAGGTCGTCCTGGGCCTGCTGGCGCGGCGGCTGCCCGGCCTGCGGCTCCGCGACGACCCCGCCGAGCTGCGGCTGCGCACGGGCGGCCTGTCCGGCGGCCTCCAGGACGTGTGGGTCACCTGGTGACCCCCTGACCTCGGCCGGCGGCATGGGATAGCGTTCGGGGACGGTGGTGGAAACGAGATCGAGGACCGGTCATGGACGTCAGTACGGCGGTCGCCGCGCCGTCTCCCCGCTCGATCCGGGCCAAGGACAGGATCATGCAGACCGCGGAGCGGCTCTACGCCGAGCACGGCTTCGCGCACGTGTCGATCAGGATGATCCGCGAGGCCGCGGGCCAGCGGAACAAGTCCGCCGTCCAATACCACTTCAGCACCCGTGACGAGCTGATCCACGCGATCCTGTCCCGTCACGCGGCCGCCGTCGACCGGCACCGCCTGCCGATGGTGGCCGCGCTGGAGACGTCGGGCGAGGTGTCGCTGCGCGACTGGATCACGTGCGCGATCGCGCCGAGCATCGAGCACCACATCGAGCTGGGCACCCCGTCCTGGTACGGGCGGTTCCTCGCCCAGGCCGTCGTGGAGCCGTCCCTGCGCGAGTACACGGCGCGGGTGACGTTGAGCACGCCCTCGTTCCGCCGGCTGGAGCTGCTGCGCCCGCCGTCGATGCGCGACCGGGAGCGCCAGCTGTCCGAGCGGCAGGCGGCGATGATCCGGCTGCTCGTCGTGCACATGAGCGCCGAGCTGGAGGCCGACCTGGCGGCCGGCCACGCCGCCGCCGGTTCAGTCGAAGAATCCTGGCGGGCTCTGGGCGAACATCTTGTCACCGCCGTCTGCGGGCTCAGCGGGGCCCTGCTGCCTTAGCGCGTCCCTGTCCGGCACGCGTACGATCTCCCCGCCGGTGCCGCGAGGGGTGCCGTAGTGGCGGACCGCCTGGTAGTACAGCTTGGCCAGCGCGTTGCAGCTCGGCTGACGGAAGAGCGAGTACTGGGTGCACACCTGCTTGAGGTCGAAGTAGAACGCCTTGTCGATGTGCTCCTTGTTCGCCGGGAAGTCGCCGACGGCCTGGTAGTTCCGGTAGCCGAAGTCGTGTCGCCGGCACGGGATCGAGAAGTCGAAGCCGAGCGGCTGGTCGGGGCTGCTCGTACAGCCGTCGCTCGACCAGTCGAAGTCGAAGTCGGCCCACGACCCCTGGTCGGCCCAGGCGTCCCGCCAGGCCTCGGCGCTGGACGCGGTGGGCTGCGTGAACCCCGAGAGCGCGGCGAGCTTCTCCTCCAGCGTCACCGCCTGGGCCGGCGGCGCGACCGCGAGAACGGCGACCAGCGAGAGAGCGAGCGGGACCGGCGCCCCGAGAGCCCGTCTGACCATGGGAACCTGCCTGTTTCGACCGGGACGGGAACATGTCATGGTCAGGTTCGCCCGCCGGCCCGCCGCGGCCCGGGAATTCCGGGAAAACCAGTGGCAAAGGTCGTGTCCGGTTTCTGATGAGAGGCGGCGCGGGCGGCCGCTCGGCCTTCAGGTGCGGACGTCAGCCCAGGCCGTCGGCGTGGTTCATCTCCTCCGCCCGGGCCAGCGCCTCGGCCAGGGGCGGGACGTCCCAGACCGTGCGTTCGGCGTCCGTGGTGACGGGGTCGACGCGGTAGAGGCACCAGCGGCCGCCGATGTCGACGTACTGGGTGCCGTACCGCTGGGGCAGGCCCATCTGCAGCAACCACCGGTCGAGGGCCGAGGCGGCCAGCCTGCGGGCGGGCCGGCAACCGGCGCCGGCCGCCCGCCGCGCCAGCTCGAAGGCCAGGTGGTAGTGCTCGGCCAGCCCGCCGTGCTGCATCACCGCGGCCAGGTGGTAGTAGTCGCCCGGCGAGCGCACCTCTCCGGCCGCGAACTTCTCCATGCAGCGTGCCCGCCGGGCCAGGCCGCGCTCGCCGCCGTCGCCGGGCACGCCGTCGCGCCGGTCGTGCTGGTCGCGTTCGAACAAGTCACGCAGCTCCGGGTCGCCGGGCGCCTCGACGTCGGGGTCGGCGATCTTGGCGAGGATTTCCGGAAGGCTGAACATTTGGCTGCGCGGCGCGGCCGACCATCTGCGCGCCGCTCGCGCGCGGCTCTTTCCAGTACGGTTATCCGCCACGTCTGCCAGCGTGCCGGGACAACCCGGGGCGCGCAAGACGGCGCCACGCCGCAATATAGGGAAAATGTAGGGCCGTCGCCCGTTGACGCTTTATTGGGCCGGGGCGATGATGGCCGCGAAAGGGGCGCTTGCGCCTCCGCCGGAAATGGGGGAATGCGTGACCCTGCTTAAGGATGCGAATACTCGACACCCCGGGGCGCCTGCCGGCGTGCCCGCCGAGCGCCGGAACATGGCCGTGAACTGCGGGTTCTTGGCAGGTGCTGGCAGGGGCTGAGCAGATGAGGCCAGCGCCCGGCGCCACGGCGCTCCTTCGCGCCGGCCGCCCCGAGTTCGCCGCCGATTTCCGGGCGCATGAATTCATGCCCTTCGGCCCGGAGGTCCCGTCCATTGACTCGGGGTGGTGCGGAATTCTAGAACGGTCATCGCCGGGAAGCGTTTCCCATGCGGTCGGCGATAACGCGCGGCGGAGGCCGGTCGCGATATTACGCATAAGTCGCACAGGCAAATGGACCGGGCGCGAGGAAGCGCCTGGCATTCCGGGACCGCCGCTCGCCGGCGGCGCGGCATGAGTGATCTCGTCGCCTCCGCCGCGGAGGCCCTGCGCGCGCTCGACGAGGCGCTGCTCTGCCTGCTGAAGGCGCTCCCGCCCGAGGACCCCGGCGCGCGCGCGGAGCTGCGGGCCGAACTTGAGCGGGCGGGCGTCACGGACGAGGTCGCCGGCCGCTGCCTGCGCATCCTGCGAATGGTCCTGTCCGGCGAGCACGCGCGCCCGAGCGACTGGATCGGGGTGACGGCGGTGTTCCAGTGCGGATTCTGCGGCTCGACGCCCGACCCCGCCGATCTCGTCGTCGGCAAGTCGGTCTCGCTCTGCCTGGGCTGCGCGCTGCTGGCGACGGCCGGGGCGATGCGGGGCGAGCGGGAGCCGGTGGAGCGGCCGTGCGCGTTCTGCGGCGCGCGGGCCGTGCCCGCCCACCTGGGCGCCGACGGGGACAGGACGGTCTGCCGCGCCTGCGGCGAGCTGGTGCTCTACATCATCGCCAGCAAGAAGCGCGCCGACTGACGCCCGGGGGACGGCGGGGCGGCCGTCAGCCGCCCTGGGTGTAGATCGTCCGCCATCGTGAGCACCGGCCGACGGGCCGCGCGCCGTTGCCGCGGCACACCTGCGCCCGGATCTGCAGCGCGCCGCCGACGTTCTTGCGGAAGGAGCCGGTGCCCGGCAGGCAGTTGTAGACGCCGTGCGTGCGCCAGCGGCCGTTGCTCGCGCTCTGGTACCTGATCAGCACCCACGAGCAGTCCTTGCCGCGGTCGTCGTCGAGGGTGCCGGTCACGGCCAGCCCCGACTGGCCGGCCACGACCTTGCCCCGGGCGGTCGCCAGGCCGTCGGTGGAGTGCAGGGCGCCCCACCTCCAGCTCGCGGGATCGGCGGCGGTGTCGGCGGCTGTGTCGGCGGCGGCCGCCGTGCTCAGCGCGGTCAGCGTGAGGACGGCGGCGCCCAGGGCGGTCAGGACGCGGGTCGGAAGATGGTTCGTCACCGGTCCAGGACTACCGGCCGGTACTTGTGGCCGACTTGGAAGCGGGCTGAGGCGTCAGAGTGCGGGGCAGCGGGCGGGGGCGGTGCCGTAGGCGTACCTGAGGAAGTCGACCAGGTAGGCCGACCAGGCGTTCCAGTCGTGGCCGCCCCTGCTGTAGCAGTAGCGGTGGCCGACGCCGAGGCCGGTCAGCGTGGCGTCGAACTCGCTCGCGTACGCGCCGAGGATCGGCTCGCTGACGCCTGCGGCGTCGTCGCTCGCCCTGGTGTCGTAGCCGCACGCGGCGGGGGCGGGCTCGGTGCCGTCCGGGACGCGCGGGAGGCTCGCGCAGCCGCCGGCGTACAGGGCCAGCCGCCCGTCATAGGGGGCGTACCTGCCCTGGGTGACCAGGTCGGCGGGGTTGGCGGCGGGCCAGTCGTCGACCGTGCGGCCGTGGAAGACCGTGGTGGTGTGCGGGCCGAACAGCGTGTCCAGGCGGTAGCGGCGCTGCACCTCCTGGTCGAGGACGGGCAGCGGGCTGCCGTTGTCGTACTTGTTGACGCGGAACTCGCCCAGGTCGGTCAGCTCGATCGCGGCGCCCGACTGCCACATGGAGTCGGAGATCGTGCGCTGGGCGGGCCTGGCGCGCAGGTCGATGCCGGGCGAGAACGCGCCGATCACCGAGAAGACGTCGGGGTGCGCGGCCGCGTACCGCAGCGCGCCGTAGCCGCCCATGGACAGGCCCGCCAGGCCGCGTCCTGACCGGTCGGCGACGGTGTTGAAGTTGGCGTCGATCCACGGGATGAGCTGGTCGATGTGGTACGTCTCCCACTTCGGTGCGAAATATCCGTCCGTACGGCCGGCCCAGTCCGCGTACCAGCCGGTCATCCCGCCGGTCGGCATCACCACGATGCCGTCGAAGGAGCCCGCCTTGCGGACGAGGGAGACCAGGTCGGCCTTGGTGGTCCACGAGTCGTAGTTGTCGCCGCCGCCGTTGAGCAGGTAGAGCGCCCGGTAGGGGGTGGCGCGCGAGGGGTCGTAGTCCTTCGGCAGGTAGACGCGGACGCTGATCGGGCGCGACAGCGGGTCGATGACCGGGGTGCCGCCGGACGCCTGGAAGATCGCCGTCGAGGTCATCGTGACGTCCCGCAGCTCCGAGCCGTCGCTCTGCGGGCGACGTCGTACGTCGACGCAGGTGATGCCATGGCCGTCGGGGCGGGGCAGCACGGCCGCGCACCCGGCCGACTGGGTGGCCGCCGGTGCGGGCGCCGCCTGCGCCACCCCCGTGCCTGCGAACGTGCCTGCGAACATCAGTAATCCGGCAAGGGCGGACGTGAACCGCATCGCTCTCCTTCGGTTCGGGCTCCCGACCGCCCCAATTTACGAGGGGACCGGCGGCCGGCGCGTCAACCGCCGGACCGAAGGAGGTCAACTTCTGCCGTACGTTCCCAGCTTCTGCCGTACGGCTCAGCTTCTGCTGTACGCCTCAGTGGAGGTGCGCGGCCGTCCAGCAGTCGGGCGTGCCCGATCTGCCGCACGTCGTCAGCCCGCGCAGGACTCCGGCCAGGTACGCCGTCCGGGCGTTGCCGGGGTCGTTGGACTCCTGGCGGGGGTCGGTGACGGTGTTGTAGTACTCGGGTTTCGGGTCGTTCTCGTACTCGACGTACAGCTCGCCCGCGGTTCGTACGGCGTTGTAGGTGGGCGGTTGCGCGTTGCCCTGCCTCAGCCGGTCGGCGTCGGGATCGGGCCTGCCGGGCGTCCGCGGATCGGGCTTGACGTGCTCGACCAGCGCCGCCTGCCGCCAGTCCGCGACCTGCCGGCCCTGGATGAGGGGGAGCAGGCTGCGGCCGTCCCGGCTGTCGCGGATCGCCGGGGCGATGCCGGCCATGTCGAGGAAGGTCGCGAACAGGTCCACGTTCTGGGCGATGGCGCCGCTCACCAGCCGGTCGCGCTCTCCGGTGACCGGCCGCCTGACCAGCAGCGGGACCCGTACGTCGTGGTCGTAGGCGGTGGACTTGCCGCGGACCAGCCGGTGCTGGCCGAGGTGGAAGCCGTTGTCGCTGGCGAACACGACGTAGGTGTTGCGGCGCTCGGGCTCGGTGAGCGTGGACAACACCCGTCCCACCATGTCGTCGACCGACTGGACCATGCGGATCCGGTCACGGAAGTCCTCGCGCAGCTCCTCGGCGCGTTTGGCCTCGATCGGGGCCCGGCGGACCCAGGAGGGCTTGTCGGCGGTGTCCTCGTCGAAGGAGGGCAGGGCGGTCACGTCGATGCCGGCGCAGTCGGGGCCGCCGCAGTCGCCGTGCGGGAACTCGCCGTCCGGGAAGCGGTCCTTCGGACGGTCGCGCGGCGCGGGCGGGAAACGCGGCTCGGTGTCGCCGGGCCTGACGTCCACCCGGTTGTGCGGGGAGAAGGGCGAGACCTGGAGGAAGAACGGCTTGCCGGGGGCGTGCTCGCGGGAGCGCTCGATGAAGCCGGTCGCCCGCTGGGCCAGCTCGTCGACCAGGTAGTCGCCCCTGGAGGGGGCGATCGGGCGCCGGTCGCCCGACTCCTCCCTGATGTAGCGGGTGAGCTGGTACCTGAACTCGTTGTAGCCGCCGCCCGCGGAGACGTGCCATTCGTCCCAGCCGTCCGGCACCTGGTAGCCGGGGCGGGCCGGGTACTCGTTGATGTACTTGCCCAGGTAGCCCGTGCGGTAGCCGGCCTGGTGGAGGGGGACGGCGTAGGTGCGGCCCTCGTGCCGGGCGAACGCCTCGTAGCCGCCGCGGTCGTAGCCCTGGTTGGTCCGTACGCCGGTGTTGTGGGGGAACAGGCCGGTGAACATCGAGGCGCGGGAGGGGCAGCAGAGCGAGTCGGACACGTAGTAGTCGGTGAACGTGGTGCCGCCCTCGGCGAGCCCGCGGACCGTGTCCATGTAGGGCAGCAGGTCGGCGGACAGGTCGTCGACCAGGAAGAAGATGATGTTCGGCCGGGCCGGCGGGGTGTCGGCGGACGCCGGGGGCGTGGGGGAGGCGGTGAGCAGAGCGAGGATGGCGGCCACCGCCGCAGCCACACATCTCCTGATATTTCGGGACAACGACATGACTGCCTCGTAAGCGGTGGTAGGAGAGCAACGGCGCTGCCCACTAATACCAGACAAACTACCCACAAAGCACAAAACCTCCCACACCCACCCCACCCATCACCGCAGCTCAGCAGCCTCGGGCGCGAAGAGCGAAGGGGATGGAGGGGGAAAGGCCCGGAGAACGCGGAGGGCGCGGCGGGCGCCAAGGGTGCTGAGGGGGCGGGCGGATGAGCGCGGGAGGCGCAGAAGGCGGAGGGTGCAGAAGCCGAGGGTCGCCGAAGGCGAAGGGATGTGAGCGTGGGAATGTCAAGGTGGGCTCGCGAAGGGCGCGGCGCGCTTCCCGGCCCTCGGTCCCCGCCTTCGACCCATGGTTCAGGCGCCCGGTCCTGGCTCTAGCGTCCGACCTCGGGCTTCGGCTTCCGGCTCTGGCCTCGAATTCGCTGCGCGTCTGTGGTCGCCGTTCCGGGGTGGGGTGGGTCTGGGGGGAGGATGCGGGTCAGGGTTTCCTGGACGGTGGTGCGGACGGTGGCCGGGTCGTCCAGGTCGAAGCCCACTACCAGGCCGTCCCTGACCAGGAGGAGGATGTCGGCGGTGCGTTCGGCGTCGGCGTGGCCGTCGGCGGCCAGGAGGTCGCGGTACAGGTCGCGGTGCCAGCGCCGGTGCTCGGCGATGGCCTTCCGTACGGGATGCGCCGGATCCGGGTACTCGGCCGCCGTGTTGACGAACGGGCAGCCGCGGTAACCCGGGCCGGACCCGAACTCGCACATGAACGCGAAGACGGCCGTCAGCGTCTCCCGGGGTGAGTCAGCGCGCAGCGTGTCAACCATGGCCCGCTGCATCGAGCCCTGCTCGGCGATGTACGCCCGGACCAGCTCGTCCTTGCTCGGGAAGTGGTGGTAGAAGGTCGCCTTCGCGACGCCCGCCGCCGCGATGATCCGGTCGATCCCCACCGAGTGCACGCCCTCGGCGTAGAACAGCCGCGCCGCGGTCTCCAGGACCCGGGTGCGGGCCGGGCTCGGGCGGGGTTCCTTCACCGTCTCTGCGCTCACTCCTTGACGCTACCAGACAGACCTGTCTAGTCTCAGGCTCAACGAACTAGACAGACAGGTCTGTCTGATAGAGCGAAGGGCAACCGGTCATGAGCATGTACACCGCCATCGCCACCTCGGCGGGCCGCGACGGGCGCGCGGTCTCCTCCGACGGCAGGCTGGACGTCAAGCTGGCCCTGCAGAAGGAGCTGGGCGGCGACGGCGAGGGCACCAACCCCGAGCAGCTCTTCGCCGCCGGCTACGCCGCCTGTTTCGCCTCGGCCATGCGGCTGGTGGCCGGGCAGAAGCGGATCGACGTCTCCGACGCCGCCGTCACGGCGGAGATCGGCCTGTCGCCCAACGGTGCGGGCGGGTTCCAGCTCGACGCCCCGCTCCGCGTCGAGCTGCCCGACGACATCGCCCCCGAGGTCGCCCGCGAGCTGGTCGAGGCCACCCACCTGGTCTGCCCGTACTCCAACGCCACCCGCGGCAACATCCCGGTCAACCTGATCGTCGAGTGACGCAATCTGCCTCCCCGGAAGATCGGCCGGAGGTAGAGACGGGAGACTTGAAGTGTGACATGTTACATGCCATGCGAATCACTCTCTCCGCGGCGGCCGCCCTCCTGGCGATCGCCGCGCTCGGCGTCCCTTCCGTCTCCGCCGCGGCGGAGCCCGCGGCGCCGCCCGCGAAGAAGGTGAGCAGGGAGATCTCCCCGCTCAGCCCGCAGCAACGCGAGCAGGCGGCGCTGCGCAGGCAGGCCGTCGAAGGCGTCTTATCCCCGGACGCGGCGGCGGCCAAGGCGCGGCCCGGCCGCTCGGTCAAGGTCGGCCACCGCTACGTCGAGCTCGCCCAGGAGCGCAAGGACCAGGTCTTCGTCGTCCTGGCCGAGTTCGGCGACAAGGTGGACAACGAGACGAAGATCGACGGCCAGATCAAGTACGGCGGTCAGCCCGGCCCCCGCCACAACGCGATCCCCGACCCGCGCGGCACCGACGACAACCACACCCTCTGGCGTCCCGACTTCGACCGCGCCTCCTACGCGAAGTCCTACTTCGCCACCGGCGGCAACTCCCTGCGCGACTACTACCGCCTCCAGTCCTCCGGCCGCTACGACCTCGACGGCTACGTCAGCGACTGGGTACGCGTGCCGTACAACGAGGCCCGCTACGGCAGCGACCGGTGCGCCCCCGAGGAGGGCGGCATCTGCTGGAACAACTGGGACCTGGTCCGCGACTCGGCCAACGCCTGGTACGAGGCCGAGAAGGCCAAGGGCAGGACGGTGGAGCAGATCCGCGCAGAACTGGCCAAGTACGACGTCTGGGACCGCTACGACCACGACAACGACGGCGACTTCGACGAGCCCGACGGCTACCTGGACCACTACCAGGTCGTGCACGCCGGCGTGGACGAGACCTGGGGCGGCGGCGCGCAGGGCGCGGACGCCGTCTGGGCCCACCGCTACTTCGCCTACTGGCCCGAGCGCGGCCAGGCCGGCCCCGAGGGCAACCGCAACGGCGGCACCCAGATCGGCGACACCGGCATCTGGGTCGGCGACTACCTGACGGTCGGCGAGAACAGCGGCGTCGGCCTGACCGCCCACGAGTTCGGCCACGACCTGGGCTTGCCCGACCTGTACGCGGGCGGCGGCGACAACTCGGTCAACTTCTGGTCGCTGATGTCGTCCGGCTCCTACCTGAGCTCGCGGACCGGCCCGCTCGGCGAGTACGCCGGCGACCTGGACGCCTGGAGCAAACTCCAGCTCGGCTGGCTGGCCTACGACCGGGCCCGCGCCGCCACCCCCTCCACGCACACCCTCGGCGTCGGCTCCTACAACACCCGCGATCCGCAGGCGCTCGTGGTGGACCTGCCGGCGCGCGAGATCAGCACCCCGCTGGGCCGGCCGTACCAGGGGGAGTGGCAGTGGTGGAGCGGCAAGGGCGACAACCTTGAGCAGACGCTCACCCGGCAGATCGACCTCTCCCGGGCCACGGAGCCGACGCTCAGGGCGCACGCGGCCTACGCGATCGAGCAGGGCTACGACTTCCTGTACGCCGAGGTCTCCCGCGACGGCGCGGCCTGGACGCCGGTCGGGCAGCCGCTCACCGGAAGCTCGGACTGGCGGGAGATCGCCTACGATCTGAGCCCGTACGCGGGCGGCAGGATCTGGTTCCGCTTCCGCTACTCGACCGACTCCAACACCTCCGAGTCCGGCTTCCGGCTGGACGACGTCCAGGTGCCCGGCGTGTTCGCCGACGACGTCGAGCAGGGTGAGGGCGAGTGGACGGCGGTGGGCTTCGCCCGCAGCGGCGAGGTGGGCGTGCAGCGCTTCTCCCGGGCCTACCTCGCCGAGAACCGGCGTTACACCGGGTACAACGCCTACCTGCGGACCGGGCCGTACAACTTCGGGTGGACCGGCAGCCAGCGGGTCGAGCACTACCCGTACCAGCAGGGCGTGCTCATCTGGCTCTGGGACGCCTGGTACGGCGACAACACCACCCGCGACCACCCCGGCGAGGGCATGATCCTGCCCGTCGACGCCCGGCCCGAGCCGCTGCGCTGGGCCAGTGGGGCGGCGGCCGGGGCGCGGCTCCAGGTGTTCGACGCGCCGTTCGGCAATGCCCGCACGGACCGGCTGCGGCTGCACTCGGCGGGCGTTCCCGCCGTGTTCCCGGCGCGTCCGGGCGTTCCGGTGTTCGACGACCACCGGGGCGTCTACTGGCACCCCGATCTGCCGCAGCTCGGGGTGAAGGTGCCCGACACCGGCACCCGGATCGCCGTCCTGCGTGACGGGGACCGCGCGCTCGTGCGCGTCTCGGCCTCCTGACGCCGGCCGCGGCCCGCGCGCGGGGACGCGGGCCGCAGGTCGATGGGCGTTTACGACCGTTTTAGGCGGTTCGGGGCAGGGTTGTGGTGTTGTATCCCATGGAGAGGAAAGACCATGACCTCTGGGCCTGACGGATTCGGCAAGGCGGAGACCCTGGAGAACGAACCGCCCAGGCGCCGATTCCCCCGCTCCGTACTGCTCGCCGCGACCACCGCGGTCGTCCTGGCCACCGGCGCCGGCGTGGCCGCCGCCTCGGCGCTCTCGCCGGCGCCGTCGCCCACCGGGACGCCCCCGCCCGCGGCGAGCCCGTCGGCCGTCCCGTCGGGCTCGCCGTCCGACAAGGGACGCGGCTGGGGGCGCGGGTTCGGCGGCCCGCCCGTCCACGGCGAGTTCGTCGTGCCCGACGGGCAGGGCGCGTACGTGACGGTGGCCACCCAGTACGGCGACGTCACCGCCGTCGGCCAGAACTCCGTCACGGTCAAGAGCGCGGACGGCTACACCAAGCAGTACGTCGTCGACGCAGGCACCCGGATCAACCGCGACCAGGGTATCGACGCGATCAAGACCGGCCAGAAGGTCATGGTCAGCGCCAAGGTCACCGGCGGCACGGCCACCGCCGTCACCGTCCACGACGTGACCGCCCGCGACGGCCGCGGCCGGCACCCCCACGGCGACGACCGCTGGGACGACCGGAACGGCGACAGGAACGGCGACTGGCACGGCGACAAGGGCGGCCCCCGGCACGGCGACCACCGCCCCACGCCGTCACCCAGCGCCACCTCCTGAGGGACGCCGACCGAGGGACGCCGACCGAGCTCGACGCGATTATGCCCCCCGTATATACCCTCGGTATATAGTGCGGGAGCATGAGCGTTCCTCTTGCGCTGCTCGGACTCCTTGAGCGGGAGCCGAGCCACGGCTACGACCTGAAGCGCGACTACGACACCTATTTCGGCCGCGGCAAGTCCCTGCCCTTCGGCCAGGTGTACTCCACCCTCGGCCGGCTGGCCAGGGACGGCAAGGTCACCGCCGGGGAGAGCGAGCCCGGCGACGGCCCCGAGCGCAAGCGCTACGCGATCACCCCCGTCGGCGCGCGTGAGGTCGAGGCGTGGCTGAGCGAGCCGGTCGCGGCCGAGCCGTACCTGCAGACCGTGCTGTTCACCAAGGTCGTGCTGGCGCTGATGCTGGGCCGCGACGCGGCGGCCTATCTCGACCTCCAGCGCGCCACCCACCTGCGGCGCATGCGCGAGTTCGCGCAGATCAAGCGAGGGGACTCGCTCGCCGACGCGCTGCTCGCCGACCACGGCATGTTCCACCTGGAAGCCGACCTGCGCTGGATCGACGTCACGCAGGCGCGGCTGGACGCGCTGGCCGAGCTGGTGCGGGGGTCGTCGTGATCCTGGAGGCCCGCGGGATCAGCCGCTCCTTCGGCCGCACCCCGGCGCTGCGGGAGGCGAGCCTGGAGGTGGCGGCCGGCGAGATCGTGGCGGTCATGGGCCCGAGCGGCTCGGGCAAGTCGACGTTGCTGCACTGCCTGGCCGGGATCTTCACCCCCGACAGCGGCGAGGTGTGGTTCGACGGCAGCCGCCTGGACACCATGAGCGACGACCGGCGCACCCGGCTGCGGCGCACCGCGTTCGGCTTCGTGTTCCAGTTCGGGCAGCTCGTGCCGGAGCTCACCGCGGCCGACAACGTCGCCCTGCCGCTGCTGCTCGCGCGTACCGGGCGCAAGGAGGCGTACCGGCGGGCGGCGGGCTGGCTGGAGCGGCTGGAGCTGGCCGAGCTGGGCGGGCGGCGCATCGGCGAGCTGTCCGGCGGGCAGGCGCAGCGGGTGGCGATCGCCAGGGCGCTGGTGACCGGGCCGCGGGTGTTGTTCGCCGACGAGCCGACCGGCTCGCTCGACTCGCTGACCGGCGAGCACGTCATGGAACTGCTGGTCGGCCTGGCGCGCGAGGAGGGCACGACCGTGCTCGTGGTGACCCACGACGCCCGCGTCGCCTCCTGCGCCGACCGGGAGGTCATCGTCCGCGACGGCCGGCTCACCGACCCCTTCGCCGGTCAGGTCGTACGGTGATCGCCCTCGGCCTGCGGCTGTCGCTGGCCGGAGGCAGGGAGGCGGCCGCCCGGCTCGCGCTGATCGTCGCGGGCGTGGCGGTCGGCGTGACGGTGCTGCTGGCCACGCTCTCCCTGTTCAACGCCTTCCAGACGGCCGGCGAGCGCACCTGCTGGGAGTGCACCCGCGGCACCGCCCCCAGCGGCTGGGCCCTCGACGCCACCGCCACCGGCGCCCTGTGGAACTACCACGAGGACTACTACGCCGGACGCCCGATCAGGCGGCTCGACGCCGCCGCGCTCGGCGGTCAGGCTCCCGTCGTCCCCGGGCTGTCGCGCATGCCCGCGCCCGGCCAGTACTACGTCTCCCCGGCGCTGGCCGGGCTGCTGGACTCGGCGCCGCGCACGCAGCTCGCCGACCGCTTCCCCGGCACGAGGGCAGGGACGATCGGCCGTGCCGCGCTCACCGGCCCCGACGACCTGACCATCGTGATCGGCCGCACGCCCGAGCAGGTCGCCGCCCTGCGCGGCACCCGGCAGGTCGACACGACGGCCGACGAGCCCGCCGTCGACGGCGACGCCGACGTCTACCACTTCGGGTTCGCGATCGCGGCCGTCGGGCTGCTGCTGCCGCTGCTGGTGCTGGTCAACACCGCCACCCGGTTGGCCGCCGCCCGCCGCGAGGCGCGCTTCGCCGCGATCCGGCTGGTGGGCGGCACGTCCCGGCAGGTCAACCTGTTCGCCGCGGTGGACTCCGCGCTCGGCGCGCTGACCGGCACGCTCGCCGGGATCGTGCTCTTCCTCCTGGTACGTCCGGCCGTCGCCGGCATCCGCGTCACCGGCTCCCGGTTCTTCCCCGACACGGTGACCCCGGCCGCCTGGCAGTACGCGGCCGTGCTCGCCGGCGTCCCGCTGCTGGCCGGGGTGAGCGCGCTGTGGTCGCTGCGCCGGGTCCGGATCTCGCCGCTGGGCGCGCTCAGGAAGGGCGCCCCACGGCCGCCGCGCGCCTGGCGGGCGATCCCGCTGCTGGCCGGGCTGGCGCTGTTCGCGGTGCCGATGTTCCAGACCGACGACCGCAAGCCGGACGCCGGGCCGGCCTCGGCGGGCCTGGCGCTGATCATGATCGGGCTCATCCTGGCCGGCCCCTGGCTGACGATGCTGGCCGCCCGCCTGGCCGCCCGGCTGACCGGCGGAGCGGCGACGCTGCTGGCCGCCCGGCGGCTGGCCGCCGACCCGAAGGCCGCCTTCAGGTCGGTGAGCGGGCTCGTCCTCGCGGTGTTCATCGGGACGGCGATCGCCGGGATCGTGCCCGCCGTGGTGGACGGCCAGCGGGCGGTGGCCGGCGGCACGCTGTCCGGCGTGCTGCGCGCCCCGCTCGGCGACCTCGGCGGCGGCGGGTTGTCGCCGCAGGCCGGGGCCGAGCTGGTGGCCCGGCTGCGCGCGTATCCGGGCGTCGGCGTGCTGCCGATCCACGCCGCGAAGGAGGAGGCGGAGGACCGGGTGATCGACCCCGAGCGGCCCCCGCCGCCCCGCGCGGTCGTCGAGTGCGCCGACCTGGCCCGCTTCCCGGCGCTCGGGCAGTGCCCGCCGGGCGCGCGGGCCGTCGCCGGACGGTTCGACCGGGTGGTGGAGGCCGACAACCCGCTCACCATCGACAAGCTGATCCCCCTCGCCGGGCCCGGCAGCGAGCCGGTCTCCGCCGACGGGCTCAATCTGGCCTCCGTGCTGGTCACCATGGCCGACCCGGCGACGCTGGAGGAGATCCGCACCCTGCTGGCCGGGCAGAGCACCGGCCCGCCGATGACGTTCGACGAGGTCGCCCAGGTCCGGGCGGCGCTCTACACGCAGGCCGAGAACGTCGCGCTGGCCATGGTCGCGCTGACGCTGCTCGCCGGCGGCTGCAGCCTGCTGGTGGCGGTCGGCGGCGGGCTGGTGGAACGCCGCCAGCCGTTCACGCTGCTGCGGCTGGCCGGCACCCCCGGCCGCACCCTGGGCGCGGTCGTGCTGCTGGAGTCGGCGTTGCCGCTCGTCCTGGCGGCCGTCGTGGCGGCCGGGGCCGGGTTCGGGGTGGCGGCGCCGTTCATCGACGCCCTCGCCATGAAGGGGGCCTCCCTGGCGATGCCGGGGCCCGCGTACTTCGCCGGCGTCGGCGGCGGGCTGGTGGCCTCCCTGCTGGTGATCTCGACCGTCCTGCCGCTGCTGCGGCGCATGACCTCGCCCGACAACGCGCGTTTCGAATAGGAGCCCCATGAAGCTGCGAGCGTCCTGCGCGGCGATCGTGCTCGCCGTGCTCGCCGGCCTGCTCACGGCCCCGCCGGCCCCGCCGGTCGCGGCCGCCGCCGGCCGCTACTCGGCCGAGATCCGGCGCACCGAGTACGGCATCCCGCACGTGTCCGCCAAGGACCACGGCGGCCTCGGCTTCGGCTACGGGTACGCCTTCGCCCAGGACAACCTGTGCGTGCTGGCCTCGTGGGTGGTGACGTTGCGCGGCGAACGATCCCGCCACTTCGGCCTGCGGGCCCTGTCCGACGACCCGGTGCGCCCGGTCGCCAACCTCACCAGCGACCTCTACCACCGCAGCGTCGCCGACTCCGGCGTCGTCCGGCGGCTGCTGGCCAGGCCCGCCCCCATCGGGCCCAGCGCGGAGCTGCGCGAGCTGGTCGACGGGTACGTGGCCGGCTACAACCGCTACCTCGACGACACCGGCGTGGCCGACCTGCCCGACCCCACCTGCCGCGGCAAGTCGTGGGTCGGCCCGATCACCGCCGACGACGTCTGGGCCAACCTCCTCGACCTCGGCCGCATGTCGGGCAGCTCGGCGCTCAAGGAGGCCATCGTCGGCGGCGGCGACGACGGGGACGACGGCCCGCGCCGCGCCCCCGGCAGCAACGGCTGGGCGCTGGGCCGCGAGGCCACCCGCGACGGCCGCGGCATGCTGCTGGCCGACCCGCACTTCCCGTGGAACGGCGTCCGCCGCTTCTACCAGGTGCAGCTCACCATCCCCGGCGTGCTGGACGTCGCCGGCGGCAGCCTGTACGGCACCCCCGTCGTGCAGATCGGCCACAACAGGACCGTCGCCTGGACCCACACCGTCTCCCACGCCCAGCGGTTCACCCTCTACCGGCTCCGACTGGCGCAGGGCGACCCCACCACCTACCTGGTCGACGGCCGGCCCGAGCCGATGGGCCGCCAGGAGGTCGTGGTCCCGCTCCAGGACGGCACCCTCGTCTCCCGCACCCTGTTCACCTCCCGCTACGGCCCGGTGCTGGCCGCCGGGCGCGGCGAGGAGTACGCGTACGCGCTGGCCGACGTCAACGCCGCCAACCTGCGGGCGGCCGACGAGTGGCTGGCGATGGCCAAGGCCGGCGACCTGCGCGGGCTGCGCGCCGCCCAGGACGCCCACCAGGGCCTGCCGTTCGTCTACACGCTGGCCGCGGACGTCGGGGGGACGGCGTCCTTCGCCGACGCCTCCGTCGTTCCGCACGTCACCGACGCCCAGGCCCGCCGGTGCGCCATGCCGTCGCCCGACCCGTCGATCGACGCCTTCGTCCTGGACGGCTCGACCTCGGCGTGCCTGTGGGGCAAGGACGCCGACGCCGTCGTGCCGGGCATCTTCGGCCCCGGCAACCAGCCCGGCCTGACCCGCGCCGACTACGTCGCCAACTCCAACAACAGCCCGTGGATGACGAACCCGGCCGCGCCGCTGACCGGCTACGACCAGGTCTGGGGCACCGTACGGACCGACGTGGAGCTGCGGCCCCGGGTCAGCCTGGACATGATCGACCGGCGGCTCAAGGGCGCCGACGGGCTCGGCGCGCCCGGCTTCACCCTGGAGACGCTCCAGGCCACCGCGCGGAGCAAGCGCAACCTCGGCTTCGAGCTCATGCGCACGGACCTGAAGGCGTTGTGCCGGGACCGTCGCGAGCTGCGGGCCTCCTCGGGGGAGCGGGTCGACGTACGGGACGCCTGCCGGACCCTGACCCGCTGGGACGGGCGCGCCACCCTGGACGGCGAGGGGGCCGTGTTGTGGCGGCGGTTCTTCGACGGGCTGCAGGCCCCCGTCAAGCCCGGAGAGCCGCCGCAGAGCTGGTGGCGGGTGCCGTTCGACCCCGCCCGCCCGCTCACCACGCCGCGCGGCCTCAAGCGGGACGACCCCGCCGTGCGGCGCGCCCTGGCCGACGCCGTGCTGTTCTTCCGCGACAACCGCCTGCCCCTGACCCTGACCACCGGCCAGGCCCAGCACTACGCGTCGGTCCCGATCCCCGGCTGCACCGAGGGGGAGGGCTGCTTCGACCGCGTCCGCAACTCCGGCCCGCTCGGCAAGGACGGCCGCTACCCCGATGTGAACACCGGCTCCAGCTTCATGATGGCCGTCGAGCTCACCCCGGACGGGCCGCGCACCCGCACCGTCCTGACCTACTCCCTGTCCGCCGACCCGAGCTCCCCCCACCACACCGACCAGACCGCCCTGTTCTCCCGGGGAGGCTGGGTCACGGAACGCTTCACCGACGCCGAGATCCGCTCCGCCCCGCAACTGAACGTCACCACCGTGACCGGCTGACCAGCTTGTGGCGGCGGGGTTCTGGCCCTATTGTCACCCTTCGTGAAACCCCTCATGATCTTGACGATGGCGGGCGTGCTCACGGCCTCCCTGGCCGGCACGGCCGCCGCCGAGAGTGCGGCCTACCCGGTCAAGCACCCCAAGCTGATCGCCAACCCCCTCTACGAGGCGGGCCCGCTGCCCACGACCACCTGCGCCGAGCCGCGGGTCAAGCGCCACAACGTCAAGCAGGCCCGCGCCTACGTGGACGCCGTCATCGCCTGCCTGGAGACCACCTGGCAGCAGCACCTGACCGCGGCGGGGCTGCCGTACGCGCCGGTGAAGGTGCGGCACATGGACCGCATCCCCAAGAGCTACTGCGGCATCGCGGGGAGCAACGAAGCGTCGCAGGCGTGGTACTGCGACAAGACCCGCACGCTGGCCTTCCAGATCGGCAAGGACTGGACCGACGACCCGAGCGACCTGTGGCTGCTCCACACGACCGCCTCGATGTACGGCTACCACGTGCAGAACCTCGTCGGGGTCGCCGACGCCTACGACGTGATCACGTACCGCGGCAAGGCCGAGGAGCGTGAGCAGGACCGGCGCAATCATCTTCAGGTGGCCTGCCTGTCCGGCGCGTTCATCAAGAGCGTCTGGCCCCTGGAGGGCAGGTCGAAGAAGGACTGGGGCTACTTCCTCACCCTTCCCAACGGGGACAAGGAGGGCAAGTACAGCTCGTACGGCAAGACCGCCACCATCCGCTCCTGGATCAAGCAGGGCTTCGCCACCGGCGACCCGGGCTCCTGCAACACCTGGGCGGCTGCCTCCTCCAAGGTGCTCTGAGCGCCCTCCCGCAGTGCCCGTGACCAGGTGTCATGCCGGTGACCGGGGGCATGACCTGGGCAAGGGCATCTCGGGGGGTGGGGTGGGCGGACAGCGGCCGGAGGGCGGCGCGTACGGCGGAGACCTGGGGCCGTTCGGCGCCGAGAAGCTCCGGCGGCTGCAGGCGAGCCTGACGCAGATCGAGGATCTGCACGGCCGGATGGCGCGCCTGCTGGAGGCCGTCCTCGCGATCAGTTCCGAGCTGGAGCTGAACGCGGCCCTCCGCACGATCGTGGAGGTCTCGGCCGACCTGGTGGACGCCCGGTACGGCGCCCTCGGCGTGCTCAACGACGAGGGCGAGTTCGCCGACCTGTTCACCTACGGCGTCACCGAGGACGTGCACGACGCCATCGGCCGCCTGCCGACCAGCCACGGCCTGCTCCAGGAACTGATGGCCCGGCCGCGGCCGCTGCGCGTGGACGACGTGCTCGCCCATCCCGGCTTCCGCGAGTACCCTCCCGGCCATCCGGTGATGCACACCCTGCTGGGCACGCCGATCCTGGTCCGCGGCACCGTGTACGGCAACCTGTACTTCGCCGACAAACGGTCGGGCCTGCCGTTCACCGGCGACGACGAGCGGATCGTCGCGGCGCTGGCCAGCGCGGCCGGCGTCGCCATCGAGAACGCCCGCCTCTACGAGCGCATCCGCCGCAACACCGAGGAGTTCCAGAGCAGCCTGCTCCCGTCGCTGCCCGACCTGAACGGCCTGTGGGCCTGCGCCCGCTACCTGCCCTCCAGCACCGTCCCGCGCATCGGCGGCGACTGGTACGACGCGATCGTCCTGCCCGACGGCGTGCCCTGCCTGATGGTCGGCGACGTGATGGGCCACGACCTGCGCTCGGCCACCGTCATGAGCCAGATCAGCAACATGCTGCGGGTGCTCGCCTACGAGCACTGCGAGCCGCCGTCCCACATCCTGCGCCGCCTCGACGAGATCCTGCACGCCCTGCACGGCGGCCCGATGGCGACGGTGCTGCTGGCCCGCCTGGAGGAGTACGGCGGCACCGACTGGCGGCTGAGGTGGGCCACCGCCGGGCACCTGCCCCCGCTGCTGCTCCCCGTCGAGGGCCCCGCCCGCTACCTGCGGGCCGAGGGCGGCCACCCCCTCGGCGTCACCCCCGACCTGCCCCGGCCCGACCACGAGCAGGTCATCCCGGCCGGGTCCACGCTGCTGCTCTACACCGACGGGCTCGTCGAGGACCCCGCGCACGGCCTCGACCGGGGCATGGAGAGCCTGATCCGCACCGCCTCCCGGCTGCGCCACCTGCCCCTGGAGGAGATGTGCGAGCTGCTGCTCGTGCACCGGGGCGAGGGCTTCACCGACGACGTCGCCCTGCTGGCCCTGCGGCTCGGCGAACCGGCCGACCTGCACGTCGGCTGACCGGCCCGGCCGCCTGGTCGATGGCCAGATATGACAGATAACTGTCGTTGCAGACATTCCGCCAGTTCGGTGAGAATCGGGTCATGCCCGCTGCTCACCGCGTCGTCATCGCGCTCTTCCCGGACGTCGACCTGCTCGACGTCACCGGCCCGGCCGAGGTGTTCGCCCTGGCCAACCGGGTCGCCGGTCGCGCCCTGTACGACGTGCGGCTGGCCGGGCCCCAGGGCGGCCAGGTCACCACGTCCGCCGGGGTGCGGCTGGTCGCCGACCTGACGTTCGACCAGGTCGGCGACCAGGTGGACACCCTGGTGGTGCCCGGCGCGGTGACCGTCACGCCCGACGGGCCCCGCGCCCTGACGGACGCCGAGGTGGTCGCCTGGGTACGGCGGACCGCTCCGGGCGCCCGCCGGGTGGCCTCGGTGTGCGTCGGCGCGCACATCCTGGCCGAGGCCGGCCTCCTGGACGGCCTGACCGCCACCACCCACTGGTCCACCGCCGGGCAACTGGCCGCCGACCACCCCCGGGTCACCGTCGATCCCGATCCGATCTTCCTGCGCTCCAGCGGCCGGATCTGGACGGGCGCGGGCATCAGCGCCTGCCTCGACCTGACCCTCGCGCTGGTGGCCGAGGACCACGGCGAGGAGACGGCCCTCGCGGTGGCCCGCGAACTGGTCGTCTACCTCAAGCGCCAGGGCGGCCAGAGCCAGTTCAGCGTCCCGCTGACCCGGGCCGCCTCGGGCCGCCGCGACATCGACGACCTGCGCCTGTGGATCGCCGAGCACCTCGCCGAGGAGCTGACGACGGTCGAGCTGGCGGCGCGGATGGGGCTGAGCCAGCGCCAGTTCACCCGGGTGTTCCGGCAGCAGACCGGCTTCACCCCGGCCGCGTACGTCGAGTCGGCGCGTGTCGAGGTGGCGCGCCGGCTGCTGGAGACCACCGACCTGCCGCTGCCCCGGGTGGCCGCCGACAGCGGGCTCGGCTCGGTGGAGACCCTGCACCGCGCCTTCCGCCGCCGTCTGGGCACCGGCCCCGGCACCTACCGCCGCCGTTTCCACACGGTGGCCTGATCCCGCATCTGCCTGCGTGCGCCGTCCGAGCCGGGCGGCGGCGCGAGCCTGCCCGAAAGGAAACCCCTGCCATGAGCAGCACCGTCTCGCCCACCCTGCGCCAGGTCGTCGGCCTGCCGGCCGAGCCCGCCCGGCTGGCCGACTCGACCCTCGTGCTGATCGACTACCAGAACACCTACCGCACCGGCGTCATGGCCCTGCCGGACGCCGACCGGGCCCTCGCGGCCGGCGCCCGCCTGCTGGAGCGCGCCCGAGTCGCCGGTGCCCGCGTCGTGCACGTCGTCAACGACGGCGGCCCCGGCAGCCCGTACGACGTCCGCGCCGAGATCGGGGCGATCAGCGCGCCGGTCGCGCCGCGCGACGGGGAGCCGGTGGTGGTCAAGACGTTCCCCGACGCCTTCCACCAGACCGGGCTCCAGGACGTCCTGGAGGGCCTGGCGGCCGGGCCCGACCTGGTCCTGGCGGGGTTCATGACCCACATGTGCGTCACCTTCACCGCCCAGGGGGCCTTCCGGCTGGGCTACCGCCCCACGGTCGTCGCCGACGCCTGCGCCACCCGCACCCTGGCCGGCCCCGGCGGCGCGCCGCTGGCCGCCGACGTGCTGCACGAGGCCGCCCTGACGACGATCGGCGACCTGTTCGGCCTGGTGGTCCCCACGACCGACGCCCTGCCCGCCTGACCGTCCCCGTTCCGGCCGGTCCCGGCCCGGTCCCGGCCCGGTCCCGTGGCGGTTCGGGGCCGGGCGGGCGGTCGCGGGGTCAGCCGGTGGCCGGGCGGCGGCGGCCGGCGACCAGGCGGTCGGCCGGCGTCCGGTGACGCGCGGCGGGGGCGGAGTCGGGCTGCCGGTCGGCGGTGCGCCCAGTGGTTCGCCCAGTGGTGGGCCCGGTGGTGGGCCCGGTGGTGGCCACCAGGCGGTCGGCGGGCTGGTCCGTCGTGCGGCGCTCGTCCTGGTCCGTGGCGGGCCGGTCGTCGGCCCGCTCGGCCAGCAGACGGCGCAGTTCGCGGCGGCGGGCCAGCCTGCGGCCGATCCCGGCGGCGATCAGGAAGGCGCCGAAGATGAACGCGGCGGCGGTGGCCGCCCCCGCGGCGAACAGCTCCAGGTCGCCCACCCGGAAGGTGACGCCCATCAGCGTCAGCGCGGCGGTGGCGGTGGTCGTCGTCTGGGTGAACAGGACGACCACGGCGGCCGACCCGGCGACCATGAGCAGCAGGCCGAGCAGGACCATGGTTCTCACTCTCCTCGAACGTCGGCGATCACGTTTCATTGCCGCTGCCCAGCATTTCTTTACTCATGTATGGGCATGCGTCCGGCGTCGAAGAAATGGCCGCGCATTCGCATCCGGAATGGCCGCGCGGAGCACCGCTAATTGCTTCGCGAAAAAATCCGCATTGAGCAGCGGCGCTGCGCCCGGCGGGCAGGTCACGGGGTTTGTCGGCCGGTGGGCAGGGGAGAGCGGACCAAGAAGGGAAGTGATAGCAGTGAAAGTGGACACTTTCCGGCTCCTGGCGAACTCCGCAGGAGAAACGGTCGTTCTGCATCCGGCCGGGGACCTTGACCTGCACACCGCCGGCGCCATCGAGGATTGGGCGACCGGCTATCTCGACGGCACGCCGGCCGCCGTCACTTTGATCGATCTGTCCGACGTCGGCTTCATGGATTCGGCCGGACTCGGCGCGCTGATCGGCGCGTGGAAACGCATCACCGCCACGGGACGGACGGTGATGGTCGCCGCGCCGACCCCGCAACCGGCCAGACTGATGCGGATCACCGGCCTGGAAGGGCGTCTCGGCGTACGCGCCACCGTCGCCGAGGCGCTGGAGGAGATCATTCCCAGACGGACGCACGCGCCCGCCTAGGCGGCGTCCGTCCGGAGCGTGCGGCGTCAGCCGTCACTCGCCTTGGCGTAGTCGGCGGCGCCGCCCGCGAAGTCGTACAGGACGACCTGTTCGTCCCCGACCACCCAGGCGTCGTGTCCGGGCGGGCAGACGAAGACCTCGCCCGGCCCCGCCTCGGCCTCGGTGCCGTCGTCCATGCGCAGGCGCATCCGGCCCGAGACCACGAAGCCGTTGTGGTGCACCTGGCAGGACGACGTGCCGGCGATCGGCCTGACGGACTCCGACCACCGCCATCCCGGCTCGAACGTGGCGACCCCGAACGTCAGGCCGCTCAGCTCGCAGATCTCCAGGTGGCCCTTCGGGAAGTCCCGCCGCTCGTCGGGCTTGTCGATGCTCTTGACCTCGATCATGGCTCACCCCCTCGTCAGCTACCTTCTTACGCTGAATTGTCCATACCGAGGGGTTGGCCAGGGCAAATATCCCTTTGTGGGGACGGGTACGGCCCGCGAGCGGGGCCGTACCCGTGTCGTGCGGACTATCCGGCCCAGGGCAGCGAGTCGGACGGCCACGCCCGCTTCGTCTGCTTCCTGAACGTCTCCTCAGGCGTGCCCACGGCGCAGCGGGTGCCCTGCGGCGGAACCTTCAGGTCGATGAGGTACTGGTCGATGATGTCGGTCTGGCACTTGTCCTTGCCGTAGATGCGGTGACCCCAGCCCTCGTACGTGAGCAGCACGGCCTTCGAGCCGAGCTGGCGGTTGACGTTGGCCGCCCAGATCCACGGCGTGGCCGGGTCGTGGATCGAGTTGCCGAGCAGCAGCGGGGCCTGGCCGGTGTACCGCAGCGAGTGCGGCGGGTTGACGGGGGCGCCCGAGTTCATGCAGATGGGCAGGTCGTCGGTCGGGTACGGGTGGTACTTCGTGTCCGGCGCCAGCAGGCCGGCGGTGCGCATGAGTGCGGCGTACTCGGCGTAGCTGTTCACCTTGAGGTTGTAGTCCTGGCAGAGGATCCGGGTCGGCAGTTCGGCGACGTCGCCCTCCACCGGGCCCCGGCCGGGCAGCGGGGGCACCCACTCGGGGGCCGGGCCGCCGTTCAGCCAGTTGATCACTTCGCTCAGCGTGCGCCAGTCGGGCCCCTCGTTGCCCAGCGCGGCGTTGTAGATGACCTGCAGCTCGGTCATCCGCTGACCGGTGCTGGGGTAGACCAGCTCGCCGCGGCGGGCCTTGTCCAGCAGGCTCTTCCAGATCGCGCGGATGTCGCGGCCGTTCAGCACGCAGCTGGTGTCCTGCTGGCACCAGCCGACGAACTGGTCGAAGCCGTCCTCGACGGCCAGGGCCTCGGTGGCGAAGAAGCCCTTCACGCCGAGGCTGTGGTCCATGTTGCTGTCGAGGGCGAGCGCCCGGATGCGGCCGGGGAACAGCTCGGCGTACATCTGGCCGATCAGGGTGCCGTACGAGATGCCGTAGTAGGTGAGCTTCTCCTCGCCGAGGGCGGCGCGGAGGGCGTCCATGTCACGGGCCACGGAGACGGAGTCCACGTGGTCGTAGAGCGGGCCGGTACGGGCCCGGCAGTCCGGGTGCAGCTTCTTGGTGAAGGCGTTCCAGGCGTCGAAGTCGGCCTGGCTGCGCATGACGGTCGGCGGCATCTGGTTGTAGACCGACGCCGAGCAGATGACCGGGTGGCTGCGGCCCACGCCGCGCGGGTCGAAGCCGACGATGTCGAACCGCTGCTGCAGCTCCTCGGTGTAGGACCCGGGAGCGCCGTAGACGGCCTCCACGCCGGACCCGCCAGGGCCGCCGGGGTTGATCACCAGCGAGCCGACCCTGGCGGCCGGGTCGGTGGCCTTGCGCCGGGCGACCGCGAGGTCGATCGAGGGCCCGCTCGGCTGGGCCCAGTCGATGGGCACGGTGAGCTTGCCGCACTCGGCGCTGGGCTCCTCCTCGCAGGGCGCCCAGGTGATGGCGTTCGTCGTGGTCGTGGCGGGTTTCGCGGTCGTCGCCGCGTTGGCCGCCGGAACCGGGATCAAGGTCGCCAGCGCCACGAAGGCGGTGGCGAACAGTGGGAGTCTTCTCCGCAAAATAGGGCTCCAATCAACGGCCGGTGCGCCCCCCGTGGGCATCCGGCCGAGCTTGATCATCGCGGTTTATGGATGGAAATGACGGCAAAATCGGAAATTTCCTCAAAGTCGCCCGAGTGCTCTGTGCGCCCCGAGCCCTCCGCCGAACCGGCGGGTCACCCGATCCGGTAGGCGCGGATCACCGTCTGCTCCACGGTGTTGCCCCCGGTGTCGGCGGCGCGGGCGCGCAGGGAGACGAAGCCCGCCCCGGCCGGGTGGCGCAGCCGTACGGCGCCGCCCGCGACCTTCGCCGCGCGCCAGGTGCGGCCGTCGTCGTAGGAGACCTCCACGGCCAGTTCCCGCACCGCCCCCGCCTGCCCGCGCACGGACACCGGCACCGCGAACGCCCGGCCGGCGGGCGCGCCGCTCGCCGGGTCCAGCGCGGGCGAGAAGGCGACGACCGGCAGCGGCAGCGCGCCGTCCCGGCCACCGGCCGAGCGGAACGTCCAGGCGACCGCCGTACGGGTGGAGAGCAGCTCCGGGCCGCGCTCGGCCGCCATCTCCAGCCGGTAGGCCGCCTCCCCGGCCGGCACATCGAACCGCGCCCCCAGACCGGGCTCCTCCGCCACCAGCTCGCCGTCGCGGTAGAGGGCGGTCCGCGCGCCGGACACGCTCGACATCCCCGGATGACCGGCCCCGTCGGCGTACAGCGCGGGGAATGCGGAGATCACGTCACCCATGCGGGAGACGGGAGGAGTGCCGTCCTCGGTGACCGGCGCGGGACCGAAGACGCCGCGGTTCCAGGTCTCGTCGTAGGCGTGTCCCGCCTCGTACCTGCGGGGGGTCGAGATCAGGTCGGCTCCCCACGTCGGGCCCATTTCCGTGTAGACGTTCTGCCAGCGGAGGCCGCCGCCGGTGTTGACGTACTCGGTGTGCGTGAAGGGGGGCCGGAAGTCGGTCACGAACATGATGCCGAAGAACCGTCCCTCCGCGGGCCAGGCGGCGCTCGCGGCGCCGGCGTCCGTGCCGGCCGCCGGCGCGCCGTAGTCCCTGCGGATCGTGGCCAGGTCCGCGCGCCCGACCCGGCGGCTGAAGCCGGTCGGCACCTGGCCCTGGACGAACCACGCCAGCCGGTACGCCTGAGCGCTGCCCGCCAGGTCGCCGTCCGGGCCCGGCACCGCCCACTGGCCGGCGACCCTGGTCAGCAGGTCGTACCGGCCGGACCCGACCTGCGCGGTGCGGATGCCGGGCGCGGCGTCGAACATGGTGGCCTCCGCGCCCAGGTAGTAGGGGAAGCCGTCGAGCGTGCGGCCGCCGTAGGTCACCTCGGTCATCAGGTGCCTGGCCGCCGGGTCGGGCGGCGCGATGGACACCGGCCGCGCCCGAGCCGGGTCCAGCCGCAGCGACTGATCCCGGTCCAGGCGCAGGCCGGGATGGACGAGCATGGTCAGACCTTCGCCGTCGGTGGTCCGGCTGTCGACGACGTAGGTGCCCTTGGCCAGCCGCAGCGTGACCCTGCCGCCCGCCTGGACGGTGACCGGGTTCCAGTCCTTGCGGGCGACGTCGGTCCGGTAGAGGGTGGTCAGCGCGTCGGCGGCGCCCGGCCGGTCGAGGGTCAGGTCGTAGCTCTCGACCTCCTTGACCACGGCGAGCGGCGTGCTCACGGTCGTGCCGTCCTCGGCGGTGGCCTCCAGGTAGCCGCCGAGCGGCCCGTCGGCCGCGTCGCCGCGGGTGTCGGCGGTGACGGTCGCCTCCGCCCGGCCGCCGGCGGGGACGGTCAGCGTGCCGGGCGACACCTCGAACACGTCCGCGCCGGTCCGCGCCGACAGGCGCAGCGTCACCGGCTCAGGGCCGTCGTTGCGGTAGGCGAGCTTCCTGGTGACCGGCTGGTCGTCGTCGTGCGGCCAGGCGAGCACGCCGAAGCTGACCGACGCGGGGGAGGCGGTCACCGTCTGGCCGATCGCGCGGCCCACGTCGAGGCGCCCCGCGCCCTGGGCGTAGATCCCGGTGCCGGGCTGCGGCCGGGCGGAGGCCATGAGGGCGGCCTTGAGCTGCTCGGGCGTCCAGTCCGGGCGCAGCCCGGCCAGGATCGCGGCCGATCCCGCCGCGTGCGGGGCCGCCATGGAGGTGCCCGACATCTCGACGTACGGGCCGTCGCCGGGGGAGTCCTTGCCACGCGCGGCGCGGATGGCGACGCCCGGCGCGGTGAGGTCGGGCTTCAACGCCGAGTCGCCCGCGCGGGGACCGGCGCTGGAGAAGACGGCCAGACGGTCGGCACGGTCCACCGCGCCGACCGACAGGGCGGCGTCCGCGGTGGAGGGCGAGGAGACGGTGCCCGGCTTGCCGTAGTTCCCGGCGGCCACGACGAACAGCACGCCGTACCGCTCGGTCAGCGTCCGGACGGCCTCCTCCAGCGGGTCCAGGCCGGGGACGTCCGGCGAGCCGAGGCTGAGGTTGGCCACCTTGGCCCCCTGCTCGGCGGCCCACTGCATGCCGGCCAGGATCGCCGACTCCGCGCACCAGCGGTCGGCGCACACCTTGGCGTCCAGGAGGGTGGCGCCCGGCGCGACACCGCGGTAACGCTCGCCGGTCCCGGCGATGGTCGAGGCCACATGGGTGCCGTGCCCGGTGAGGTCGGCCGCGGTGTCCGTGCCGGTGAAGTTCCGGCGGGCCGCCACCTTGCCGGCCAGGTCGGGGTGGGTGTCGTCGATGCCGGAGTCCAGGACGGCGACCTTCACCCCGGCGCCCGTGTAGCCCTTCTCCCAGGCGGCGGGGGCGCCGATCTGCTTGACGCTGCCGTCCAGCGACAGGGTCGCCCGGCCGTCGAGCCAGATCTTCCCCGTGCCTGAGGTGAGCGAGGCCCTGAGGTCCGGCCAGGAGCCGGCGGCGGCGTCGAAGCGTACGGCGGCGCCGTTCACGGCCGGCAGGTCGCGGGTCACCGCCATGCCATGGGCGGCCAGGCCCGGCCGGCGGGCGGCGTCCGGGCCCGCGACGATGAGGGGCAGGGCGCCGGGGGCGTACTCCAGCAGGGTCGTCACGTCGAACAGGCGGGGGTCGAGCCGGCCGGCGGCCAGCAGGGGGACGGCGTCGCCCGGGATGACGCGGAGCCGGTCGCCGATCTTCTCCGTGCTGAAGACGACGCCCGTACGGCCCTTGCCCGGCGCGACGCGCACGCCGTCGGCGACGAGGCTCACCCGGTCTCCCGTGATCAGCGTCACGGTACGGGCGGGGCCGCCCGGCGGGGCCGGCAGGCCGGAGGGGACGGCTCCGAGGAGGGCGATGGTCAGCGAGACCGCTGTCGTTCTGAGGATCACATGTCTTCTTGGCGGAATGCCCGCCCCCTCTTCACGGGCTGAGAGGGCGTGAAGAAGGACGGGCGCTCCCGCCAAGTAGGGGTGTGACACAAACCATGACGGTCGAGGACGAGCAGGCGATCGCCGAGTCCCTGCGCCTCCCCGAGAGGTTCGGGGTGCTCTACGACCGCTACTTTCCCGAGATCCACCGGTACGTCGCCGGCCGCCTCGGCACCCAGGCCGCCGACGACCTCACCGCGGAGATCTTCCTGGCCGCCTTCCACGGCCGGGCCGGCTTCGACTCCGGCCGTGGGGTGGTCCGCGGCTGGCTGTACGGCATCGCCACCAACGTCGTCGCCCAGCACCGCCGGAGCGAGCTGCGCCGGTTGCAGGCGATGCAACGGGCCCCGGAAGGAACGCTCACCGGCGAACAGGCCGAGGACGGGCACGAGGACCTGGTCGCCGGACGGCTGGCGGCGGCGGGCGTCAAGGACGACCTGGTGGCGGCCCTCCAGGCGATGCCGGACGCCGACCGCGACGTCCTGCTGCTGCTGGCGCTGGCCGATCTGAGCTACCAGGAGATCGGCCAGGCCCTCGACATCCCCTCGGGAACGGTCGGTTCCCGGCTGAACCGCATCAGAAGGAAGCTTCGCGCCGCCCTGGGCGGCGTCAATCCCCTGCTTGGAGACTCCCGTGGCTGACCTGAACCAGGACCTGACCCTGATCCGCGACCTCTACGCGGCCCCGCCCCCCACCCCCGAGGTGCTGGCCGACGGCCGGGCCCGCCTCGCCGACGCCTACGCCTCCTCCATGGACGCCGGCGTCCGCCGGGAGGAGCGGCGGCCCCCGCTGCGGGCGCTGCCGGACGGCGGGAGGGGCCGGCGGCGCTGGCCGCTCGTGGGGGCGAGCCTGGCCGGGGCGGCCGCCGTCACCGTGGCCGCCACCTTCCTCACCGCACCCTCGACGCCTTCGACACCCGCGACACCCGCGGCGTCCGCGGCGCCCGCCCGGCTCTCGGCCGGTGAGATCCTGCTGGCCGCCGCCGGCTCGGTCACCCCCGACGCGGGCGACGGCGCGTACTGGAGGCGCGACGGCGTCGCCGGCCGGTACGAACGCGCGCCCGGCGGCCACTACACCCTCAAGACCAGCCGCTCGATCGAGCTCTGGCTCCCCAAGGCGGCCGGCCGCCCCACCTGGGTGATCCGCCAGGACCTCGGCGCCGAGCCGGCGACGCCCGAGGACGAGACGGCCTGGCGCGCCGCGGGCTCCCCCCGGACCTGGACCCTGAGCCGGGGCACGCCCCCGGTGAAACTGCAGGCCGGCCCGGGGGAGCGCGACGCCGTACGCGACGACAGCGGCAAGACCCTCACCCTGCTCGGCACGCCCATGACGCCCGCCACCCTGAACGCCCTGCCGACCACCCCGGAGGCGCTGCGCGACACCCTCGAACGCCTCGTGTCGAAGGGGTACGGCAAGGAGCGGGTGGACATGAACGCCCAGCTGTTCGAGACCGGCGTGCGGCTCGTCATGAACTTCCCGACCTCGCCGGAGGTGCGGGCGGCGACGTACCGCATGCTGGCCGCGCTCCCGGGGGCGAGCGCGGAGAGCGAGGCCACCGACCCGCTCGGCCGCAAGGGCCACGCGGTCAGCCGGCCGGCCGGGCCGGGCGAGCGGTACCGGTTCGTCGTGGACACCGCCACCGGCCTGCCGCTGGCCCTGGAGTCGACGATCGGCCAGGACCGCTCGTACGAGGCGATCAGGACGGCCGCCTGGACCGACGAGGAGCCCCGGCTCCCGGCCCTGCGCCGCGACATGAACCGCTGACCCCGCCGTTCAGCGGGCGCGCGGGGGCCGGCGGGACCCCGGTCAGCGGGTGCACAGGGCGGTGTCGAAGGCGGCGATCAGGAGGTCGCGGGCCTTGCCGCCGTTGGCCGAGCCCGTGGTGTAGACGGTGACCGCGCGGCCCGCGCGGTCGCGGCCGCTGAAGGTGGACACGCCCGGGACGTCGCCGCCGTGCCCCCACAACTTCCCGCCGCAGCTCAGCGGGATCTCCATGACGCCGTAGCCGTACCGGGCGCCCTTGGGCCAGCCGGGCCGGTCGATGTCGACGTACGAACCGGATGTGACGGACTGCGCCCGCCAGAACGTGTTCAGGTCGCGCGGCGTCGAGACCAGCCCGCCGCTGGCGCCGAACGCGTGGCCGGGCAGCCGGGTCAGGTCGACGACGCCGTCCTTGGGACGCAGCGGGTGCACGCCGTAGGTGTGCGCGTGCGGCCCGCGGATGCCGGTCTCGCCCTCGGCCGGCCAGTACGTGTCCCGCATGCCCAGCGGCCTCAGCACCAGGTCGCGGCTGACCGCGCGGAAGTCGCGGCCGGTCACCGCCTGCGCGACCAGGCCGAGGACCAGGTAGTTGGTGTTGGAGTAGGCGAACCGGCCGCGGGGCGTCGGTTCGAGGGAGAGGGCCAGCTTGAGCAGGTCCTGCTTGCCGATCTTCGACCAGTCGGCGGCGGGGGTGAAGTCCGGCAGGCCGCTGGTCTGCTGCAGGAGCATCTTCACGGTGATGTCCCGTCCGTCGATGCCCTTGCCGCGGACGACCCCCGGCAGGTACGTCTCGACCGGCTCGTCCAGGTTCACCTTGCCCTGGCCGGCCAGCTTGAGCACGGTGGCCGCGATGATCGACTTGCTCACGCTGGCGATCCTGAACCGGCCGTCCGCGCCGGGCATGGGCTGCTTGGTGCCGCGCCGCGCGGTGCCGGAGACGACAGTCGTGGTCCGGCCGTCCGGGTGGCGGACGTAGGCCACGGCGCCGGGCACGTCGGGGGAGGCGGTGAGGGCGTCCAGCCGCGACTGCAACGACGGCGCACGCTCGGCGGCGAACGCCGGAGCCACCGGTGCGAGCGCCAGCGGGACGATCACGAGCAGGGCGAGTGCGCGCCGGGCGGTGGAGGAAGGCATCGGGACTCCTTGTCGCGTCGATCAAGCTCTGTCCCGACTGTGGCGAATCAGCGGCTTCGGCACAGTCACGGCACCACCCGCCCTCGTGCGGGGGTTGTCCCTACCGCCCGGCGCGCGCGTCGCCCGCTACCCGCCGGGGCGGGCGATGGCCAGGACGTGGCCGACGAGGGCGGCGTTGTCCTCGGCCGGGCCGCCGTCCGGGTCGAGCAGCGTGTCCTCCAGGCCGATCCGGGTCGCCAGGCCCCGCCGTACGGCCTCGGCCACCAGCGGCCACGTCGCCGGCCCCTCACCGTGCAGCAGGCGGGGGGCCGGCGACCCGTCCAGGCGGTCGAGAATGGCCGCGGCCCGGGGGATCGCCTCCTCGGCCGGCGCGTCGATCACCTCGACGAGGATGCGCGTCATCCGCCCGGCCAGCCCCGAGGCGGTCAGCGTCGCGGCGTCGGCCGGCGTCCACACCCCCGCCTCGACCCCGATCCCCGCCGCCAGCAACGTCCGCGCCAGCTCGCCGAACCCCGGCTCCGACAGGTTCACCGACGCGAAGTCCGGACGGGCGCCGGCGGGCAGCTCCGCCCAGGCGGTCACCGCGTCCAGGCGGGCCGCGGCGTCGCCGCCCGTGATCCACAGCCCGGTGGACACGCCCACGGGCAGCCCCGGCGCCGCCGCCCTGACGGCCGACGTCGCCGCCCCGACGTCGGCGGCGGCCAGCGACTCGCGTCCCGCCGCGTCCCGCGGATGGAGGTGCACCGCCCCCGCCCCCGCCCGCCGCACGGCCACGGCGTCGGCGGCCAGCTCGGCGGGCGTCAGGGGCAGCCGGGGATGCTCGTCGGCCGCCCGGCTTCCGTTCAGACACGCTTTGATGAACATGAGCCCCATCCTTACCCGCGCGAACCGGGCTCAGGCGCGGCGTCGGGCGGGCCCGGTTCAGCGGGCGGCGCCGGGGCGGCGGCGGTTCAGTGGGCGGCGTCCAGGCGGGCGCGCTGGTCGTCGGTCAGCTCCAGGTCCACGGCGGCCAGGTTCTCCTCGAGCTGGGCCACCGACGACGCCCCGACCAGCGGGATCACCGGGAACGCCGAGCCGATCTGCCAGGCCAGCACCACCTGGTTCATGCTCGCCCCGCACTCCTTCGCGACCTCGCGCAGCACCGCCATGCGGGCCGGGGTGCCGGGGTGGTCGTAGTCCGGCGGCACCGGCTTGTCCTGCCGGGTGTAGGCCCCGCCGAGCAGCGGCGAGTAGGCGACCAGCGTGAGGGCGGGCTCGGCGCGCAGGTAGCTCAGCAACTCGGCGCCGGCGTGGCCGAGGCTGCCGTCCTGGAAGATCGACTCCGGCATGTCGAAGCGCGGGCGCAGCAGGCTGTGCTGGTACTGCAGCACCTCGTACCCGGCCACCCCCGACGCGGCGGCCAGCGCGCGGGCCCGCTCCACCCGCCAGATCGCGTGGTTGCTCGCCCCGAGCAGGCCGACCGTGCCCTCGGCCACCAGGGCGCCGAAGCCCTCGACGGTCTCGGCCACCTCCACCGAGCGGTCCTCGATGTGGGCGTAGAGCAGGTCGATGCGGTCCACGCCGAGGCGTTCGCGGCTGCGCTCGGCCGACTCCGTGATGATCTTGGCGGACAGGCCCTCGGCGTTGTCGACGTAGCTGGTGCCCGGCGCGAGCGGCCGCGCGCCCAGCTTGGTGGCGATCACGATCTCGTCCCCGGCGCCGCTGCTGCGCCGCCAGCGGCCGAGCAGCTCCTCGCTCTGCCCGCCCTGGCCGCCGTCCACCCAGAAGGCGTAGTTGTCGGACGTGTCGATGAACGTCCCGCCGGCCTCGGCGTAGCGGTCGAGGATGGCGAACGACGTCTTCTCGTCGGTCACCGAGCCGAACAACATCGCCCCGAGGGCGAGCACGCTCACCTCGCGGCGGGTGTCCGGGTTCGTGCCGATCGTCCGGTACTTCATGCTGTTCTCCCCAGTTCGTCACGTTCTGTACGAGGCCCCGGAACGGGAGTCTGAGGGCTGGAGCGAACTCCAGGTCAAGCCGGACCGGCTGTCTTCTTGAAATTAGATCATTTCTCTAGAAAAATGCTCTGATATGTCGATCATGGTGGTGACCGGCGGCAACCGGGGCATCGGGTACGCGGTGTGCGAACGGCTGGCCGGCGACGGGCACAAGGTGCTGCTGGTCGCGCGGGACGCGGAGCGGGGCCGGCAGGCCGCCGCGCGGATCGGGGGCGACGTCCAGGCCGTGGCGGGCGACCTCAGCACGGCGGAGTCGGTCCGGCGGCTGGCCGGCGACCTGCTGGACCGCTGCCCGCGCATCGACGTGCTGGTCCACAACGCCGGCCTGTGGCCCGCCCGCCGCGTCCTGACCGAGGACGGACTGGAGGAGTCGTTCGCGGTCAACCACCTGGCGCCGTTCCTGCTCAACCACCTGCTGGAGGACCGGCTCGGACGCGTCGTGCAGGTCACCGCCGGCCTGTACGCCAAGGGCCGGGCCGAACCCGGACGCACGGCCGTGGGCGCCGCCTTCTCGCCGATGCGCACGTACGCCGACACCAAGCGGTGCAACCTGCTGACCGTGCCCCTGTTCGCCGACCGCTGGCGGACGGCCGGGATCACGATCGACGCCGTGCACCCCGGCGTCATCCGCACCGGGCTCGGCGACCGCCGCGGCCCGCTCGGCTGGCTGCTCAAGGCCGCCAAGCGCAGCTGGGCCGCGCCCGAGGAAGGCGCGCGGCACGTCGTCTCCCTGGCCGCGGCTCCCGGCACCGGCCGGTACTTCGACCAGGACCGCGAGGTCCCGTTGCAGGGCCCGGCGCTGGACGCCGGCCTGGCCAGGCGCGTCTGGGACGAGGCCGAGGCGCTGGCCGGGGTGCGATGACCCGGCACCGGCGCAGCGAGGAGACCGTGCGCAGGCTCCTGGACACCGCCCTGGAGGTCTACCCGGCCGACTTCACCCTCCGGGCGGTGACCACGCGCAGCGGCGTCAGCATGGGCAGCGTCTACCACCACTTCGGCAGCCTCGAAGGGCTGGCCGCCGCGCTGTACGGCCGGTGCATGGACGAGCTGCTCGACACGCTGGTCACCGTCACCGAGGAGACCGCCGACGCCCGTGACGGCGTGCGCCGCGCGGTGACGGCCTACCTCGGCTTCACCGCCTCGCACCCGGACAAGGCCCGCTTCATCCACGCGGCGCCGTACGCGCTGGACCTCGGCCCGTACGCCGAGCGCATCGCCGCGGCCAAGGCGTCCCGGCTGGCCCGGCTGAACGCCTGGATGGGCGCGCGCATGGCGGAGGGGGCGGTGGCACGGCTGCCGGCGGCGCAGGTGGAGATGCTGCTGATCGGGCCGGTGGCCGAGGTGAGCAGACGGTGGCTGGCGGGCGCGCCGGACATCGACCTGGACGAGGCGGCCCGCGTCCTGCCCGACCGCATCTGGTTGTCGCTCAGCGGTTGAGCGGCCGGTCGCCTGTGGGGGACGCCTCCCGGCGGCGGGGGGTTCGCGGCCCGAAGGAAGCAGCTCGGCGGGCGGCGGTCCGGGCCGCGTGGAGGCTCCTCGGCGGTGGGCGATTCCGGGCTGCGTGGAGGCTCCTCGGCGGCAGGGGCTGAAGTGGTCGCCGGTAGGATGGGGGCGGCTTCCCGTGCCGGGAGCCGCGGCGGTGGGGCCCGCCGCCTCCCGTTCGTCCGGGGGTAACCGCGGTGTCGCCGCCAACGGTCCCTGCCAGAGATGTGCCACGCTCATGTGCTGGTAGGAGATGCCTCATGACCCAAGCTCGTCCCCCCGAACCAGGACCCGGACCCGGACCCGGCCTCGGATCCGGCCCCGGCCGCGTGCACGCCGCCGAGGGGCTGGAGATCGCCGGCGCGCATGCCGCCGGAGGCCCCGGCGGCGTCGGGGGTGCGCAGGTCGATCCGCGGGCCGCGGTCGATCCCGACGTCGACCTCCACGTGCCCGCCCAGCGCGGCGAGCTGGCCCGCGCCCCGGTCGCCACGCTGGCCGTCATCGCGGCCGGCGGCGTGCTGGGCGCGCTCGCCCGCTACGCCGTCCTGACCGCCTTCCCGGTGCCGCCGGGCGGGTTCGCCTGGCCGACGCTGGCCGTCAACGTCACCGGCTGCCTGCTGGTCGGGCTGCTGATGGTGGCCATCACCGAGGTCTGGCAGGCCCATCCGCTCACCCGGCCGTTCCTGGGGGTGGGGGTGCTGGGCGGGTTCACCACGTTCTCCACCTCCATCGCCGACGCCCAAGGAGCGCTGGCCGCGGGGCAGCCCCGCACGGCGCTCGCCTACCTGGCGGTCACGCTGGTCGCGGCCCTGGTGGCGGTCTTCCTGGGCCAGACGCTCGGCCGCGCACTGTTCAGCCGGTTCGCCACTGCCGCCGGCACAGCCACCGCCGAGACCGCCCCCGACCAGGCCACTCGCGACCAGGGCGCTCGCGACCAGGCCGTCCCCGGCCAGGCCGGGCGGGCTCCGCGCGGTGGGAGGCGTCCGTGATGACGTTGCTGCTGGTGGTGCTGGGCGCCGCCGTGGGGGCGCCGGCCCGCTACCTGATCGACCGCGCCGTCCAGGCCCGGCACGACAGCCTGTTCCCGTGGGGCACCTTCACCGTGAACGTGACCGGGTCGGCGCTGCTCGGCTTCCTGCTGGCGCTGCCCGCCGCCGGCGGAGTCCAGGCGCTCCTGGGCACGGGCCTGTGCGGAGCGCTGACCACGTACTCCACCTTCGGTTACGAGACCCTGCGGCTGCTGCAGAACGGCGCCCGCACCTACGCCGCGCTCAACGCCGTGGCCGGCGTCGCGGCCGGCCTCGGAGCGGCCTGGTGCGGCATCGCCCTCGCCCAGGCGATCATCCCGTGATCCGCCCCGGGAGCTCGACGGCGAGCGGCCGGCGCGTTTGACGATCACTCGACGGGAAAGCTGAACGAGGCCGGCGTACCCCATTCCGACCTCCGACAGACGAGACGATCATGCTTGTGGAGTTCGAGCTGCGCTGTCCCATCAGCGCTGATCTGGCCTTCATCCGCGACCTGGTGCGCATCCACGGCCACCACAGCGGATTGTCCGGCGAGCGGCTGGAGGACCTGGTGCTCGCGGTGAACGAGGCCGTCACCAACGTCCTCGACCATGGCGGTTCGGCCGGCCTGGTCACCGCGACCCGGGACCCGATCGGCGTCTGCGTGGAGATCCTGGACACCGCGGGCCGCCTGACCCCCGACCACCTCGGCGCCGCGGGCGTCGACCCGACCGCGTCCCAGGGGTTCGGCCTGTGGGTGATCCAGCAGTTGTGCGACTCGGTCGCGCTGGAGTGCACCGGCCTCGGCTCGCGGCTGCGCCTGCGCATGCTGGTGCCCGCGGAGACCCCCGGCGCCGCCGATCGCCGTCTCAGCAGCACCATGGCCGGCGGCGCCTTCCCCTGGTCCTAGCCCGGAGGACGCCGGCCCGGCACCTTGCCGGGTACACGAAGTCGGCATGTCAGTAATCATCCGATAACGTAGTGTGATGATGGCTGATCGGGGCGACATCGGACACCGGCCGGACGGCTCCGGTTCCGGCGCCCAGCCGGCGGAGTGGCTGCTGCGGGCGGCCTTCGACGGCACGGGCATGGGCATCTACCTCACCGATCTCGCCGGCCGCATCACGTGGGTCAACCCGGGCGCGGCGGCCCTGCTCGGCTTCACCGCCGACGAGCTGCGCGGCGCCGACGCGCACCGGACGCTGCACCGCCGCCTCGACGGCAGCCTCCCGCCCCGCTCCGGCTGCGAGCTGGTGACGGTGTGCCGGGAGGACCGGCACGTACGCAGCGAGTTCGCCACCTTCGCCACCGCGGGCGGCCGGCTGCTCCCGGTCGCCTGGCTGGCCTCGCCCCTCCACCACGACGGCGAGCCGGCCGGCGTCGTCGTGGTCTTCATCGACGTCGTCGAACGCCTCGACGCGGCCGGCCGGCAGGCCGAAGAGCTCGTCCGCGCCCAGAAGCTGACCGAGCAGTTCCGCCTGCTGACCGAGATCAGCACCGTCCTCACCCAGACGCTGGACGTGCGCGAGGCGATGACGCGGCTCGGCCGGCTGCTGGTGCCGCGCCTGGCCGACTGGGCGGCGGTGGACATGTTCCTCGGGCCGCGCGAGCTGCGCCGCCTGGCCATGGCCTGCGCCGGGGCCGCGCCGGTTGACCCCTCGTGGTTCGCCGAGCTGCCGTCGTTGCCGAAGGGCCCCTCGCGGTCGGCGCTGGTCCGGGTGCTGCGCGGGGAGCAGGCCCTGCTGCTGGGGCCCGAGCAGATCGCCGCGCCGCCCGACGGGCCGCTGGCCGCCGCCCACGACTCCCTGTTCAACGTGCTGGGCGGCTCGTCGGCGATCGTGGCGCCGCTGCGAACCCCGCGCCGCGTGCTGGGCGCGCTGACGGTGGCGCGCACCGACCCGGCGCGGTCGTACACGGAGGCCGACGTGGAACTGGTGGCCGACATCGCCCGCACCGCGGCGCTGGCCGCCGACAACGCCTGCCTGTTCGGCCAGCAGCGCGACATCGTCGACACCATGCAGCGCCACCTGCTGACCGCGCTGCCCCAGGTCGATCACCTCCAGCTCGCCGCCCGCTACCTGGCGGCCCCGGCCGGCTCGCAGGTGGGCGGCGACTGGTACGACGCGTTCGTGCTCCCCGACGGCGTCACCGCGCTGGCCATCGGCGACGTCGCCGGCCACGACCTGGAGGCCGCCGGGCAGATGGCCCAGCTCCGCAACATGCTGCGCGCCCTGGCCTGCGACCACAAGGAGTCGCCCAGCCTGATCCTCGACCGGCTCAACAAGGTCATGGCCGTGGCCAGCGACGCCCTCACGGCCTCGGCCATCCTGGCCAGGATCGAGCCGCCCCAGCCGGAAGGCGACCCGGACACGCGGATGCTGCGCTGGGCCAGCGCCGGCCACCTGCCGCCGTTGCTGGTCACCGCGCAGGGGCAGGCCCGCTACCTGGAGGAGGGCCAGTCGCTGCTGCTGGGCGTGCATCTCGACGACGTGACCCGCCACGACGCCCTGGCGCCGCTGCCGCCGGGCAGCACGCTGCTGCTCTACACCGACGGGCTGGTCGAGGTGCCCGGCGTCAACCTGGACAACAGCCTGGCCCGGCTGCGCCGGCACGCCGCGACGCTGGCCCGCCGCCCGCTCCAGGACTTCTGCGAGCAGGTGCTCGCGCTGGCGCCGTCGCCGCGTACCGACGACATCGCGCTGCTCGCCCTGCGCCTGCCGCCGCCCGGGCAGTAGGACGGAAGCCGCCTCCGGAACCGGGGCGCTCAGGGAGCGGTGAGCGCGGCGTCGATCGCCGGGCCGTGGCGCTCCAGCCACGCCTCGCGCCGCTTAATCAGGTCGCCGACGCCCTCCTCCCACATCCGGGCCCAGCCGCCGCCCCGCTCCTCGGCGATCTGCCGCATCGAGAACCACGACCGCCGGGTACGCAGCACGGCCACCTCGACCAGGCGCGAACGGTCGACGCCGGACATCCCGTACGCGTCGGCGAGCAGCCGGCAGCGGCGCGGCACGTCCAGCCCGCGCAGGGGCGGGTCGGCGTCGGCCGGGTCGGCCAGCGGCGCCCAGTACACCATCGCGCTCATCAGCTCCTCCACCCGGGTGGACGGCCTGGCGATGTCGAAGTCGATCAGCCCGGCCGCCACGCCGTCGCGGAACACGATGTTGTCCGGCGTGTAGTCCAGGTGCCCGACCAGCTCCGGCGGGTACGGCGGCGCGGACGGCATGCCCGGCGGCTCGGTGAACCCGAAGTCCGCCCGCACGCCGTCGGGCGGGACGAACCCCGCCACGGCCTCGTGGTAGGCCCGGATCAGCCGGCCCACGGACGCCAGCCGCTCCTCGTCGGCCAGCCACGCGGGCCGCGGCTGCCCGGCGACCTCCCCGGGCACGAAGGTCAGCACCTCGCGGCCGGCGGCGTCGATGCCGAGGAACCGCGGCGCGCCCGCGAACCCGGCCTCCTCCAGGTGCCCCAGCAGGGCGTGGACCAGCGGGGCGTTGGGTCCCACGGTGCGGCGCACGGTGTCGCCGACGCGTACGACGCCTTCGGTGACGTCGCCGCCGGTGAGCGGGATCTCGGGTTGCGGCTCGGCGGGCTCGGCGTAGGTGACGGAGCTCATGACGTCCTGGGGTGGTGAGGAAGTGGGCCGGTCATGATGTCAGGCGTGGGCGGCGGAGGGAAATCGTCCACGCCGGGCCGGAGGAGGATCTGCCGCACGATCTCCGCGACGGCGGCCGGGTGGGTGAGGTGCGGGTGGTGCCCGGCCCCCGGGATGACCGTCACGGGGACGGGGCTGTCGGTCAGCGGGTCCAGCTCGCCCGCCACGAGGTGCACGGGGACGGGGCCGCCGAGCAGCGTGCGGAGGGCGGCGCGCTCGGCGGGGCGGTGCGCGGCGCGCAGCACGCGGGCGGTGCGCCGGGCGACCCCGGGACGCCGAAGTCCGGCCGCGGCGCTCGCGACCGCCCGCCGCGCGTCCTCGGGCGGGGACGCCGGGCCGAGGAGGGTGGCCGCGAGCCGGTCGGGGCCCATCCTGCCGAGGACCGGGGCCGCGAGGAGCAGAGTGAGCGCGGACGGCCGGCGCTGGAGGAAGTACGGCGACAGCAGGATCAGGGCGGCGATCCGGCCGGGGTGGGCGGCGGCGTACCGCAGCGCCGGGGCGGCGGCGGCCGAGTGCGCGACGATCACCGGACGGGTACGCACGGGCGCCAGCAACTCGGCCAGCCAGTCCGACGCCGCGGCCCCGGCGGGCGAGGAACGCCCCAGCCCCGGCAGATCGGCGACGAGCGCGGGAAACCGGTCCGAAGCGGGGAACCCGGCGACGAGCCCGGGGAAGCGGTCCGGAGCGGGGGAGCCGGCGGCAAGCGTGGGAGAGCGGTCCGGAGCGGGGGAGCCGGCGGCAAGCGTGGGAGAGCGGTCCGGAGCAGGGGAGCCGGCGGCAAGCTCGGGGAACCGGTCCGCGGCGGTTCCGGGGCGGGTCGCGGGCGGGGCGCTGTCCAGTTCGTCGAGCACGCCGTGCCAGGAGTCGCCGTCGAGCGGCAGCCCGTGCAGCAACACCAGCCGTGGCGACGTACGCTCACCCGCCACGTACGTGCGCGACCCCGCCACGCTGTGGAAACCGCCGGGACGTGCGGCCGGAGCGGCCCCGAAGCGGTCGGCGACCAGCCGGTCGGCCCAGCGGCGCAACGCGTCCTCCACGGGTGGCCGCCGGAGCCGCGCGGACGCGGCGACCCGGTCGGCCGAGCCGGTGTCGTACCGGTCCTCGGTCAGGAAGCCCAGCGTCTCGGGCTCGGCGCCGGTCAGCGCGGACGGCAGGCGGCGGATCACGCCCACCGGCACGCGGATGCGCGGCGCGCGTACGCCGAGGTGGTCCGCGAGCAGCCGGATCAGGTCGGGCAGGTCGGGCGTGGCGGGATCGAGCACCCAGTGCAGGCCGCCCGGCTCGGGGTCGTGTTCGGGCACGGCGGCCATGAACCGGGCGAAATCGTCCACCGTCACCACCGGGACGAACGTACGGGCGCCGCCCGGCAGCGCGGGCAGCCGCCCCGCCCACAGGTCGCGGACCAGCGAGGCCGGCCCGACGTACTGGCCGGCCTCGCCGGTCAGCGAATGGCCGATGACGCTGCTCGGGTTCACCACGGTCAGCGGCACGCCGAGCCGGGCCGCGGCGACCCGTACGGCGGCGTCCCCCTCGGCCTTGGAGCCCTCGTACGCTCCTTTGTCCCGGTACAGGGCCGCCAGTTCGGCCTCCGGCAGCGGATGGCGCGGCCGCGGGTCCAGCCCGACGCGGTAGCCCGACACGTGCACCAGCCGGCGCAGCGCGGGCCGGGCGGCGGCCCAGTTCAGCACGTTGAGCGCGCCTTCGACGTTGACCGTCCTGGCCTCCTCGCGTTCCATGCCGAAGCGGTAGACGCCGGCGGCGTTGAACACGTCCCGCACGCCCGCCGCCCCTTCGGCGGGCCCGCTCAGCCCCAGGCCGGGCCCGGCCGTGACGTCGCCCTCGACGACGGTGAGCCGCGCGCCGGGCGCGCCGCGCTCGCGCAGCCAGCGGCCGAGCCCGCCGTCCGCGCGGCGGACGACGGCCGTCACGGCGCGGCCCTGTTCCAGCAGGTGCAGGACCGTCCATCTGCCGATGAAGCCGGTCGCGCCGAACACCACGGCGTCTTCCATGACTCTTCCTCTCTAGACCGATCTACATATTCTGCGGGCATGAAAAACCGCCGGCTCAGGCCAGCAGCCTGACGACCTGGCGGCGGACCCGTTCGACGGGCAGCCGGGAACGGCTCGCGCGGGCCAGCAGCAGCGCGCCCTCGATCAGCGCGAGCACGGTCGCCGCCAGATCGTCGGCCGTGTCGCGCCGGTCGCCGGCCATGTCGTGCTCGTCGGGCTGCGGGGCGTCGGGCTGCGGGGCGTCGGCCGCGGCAAGCCCGTCGGCGCGCAGGGCGTCGGCCAGTCTGCGCTGCCAGCCCTCGTAGATGCCGGCGCAGACGCGTTGGAGTTGCTCGTTGGAGGAGGAGACCTCCAGGGCCACGGTCGCCACCGGGCAGCCCTTGGCGTACCCGGCCGCCACCATCCTGTCGGCCAGCGCGTCGAGGACGGCCGGCACGAGGTCACGGGCGCGCGGCAGCGTGCCGGCCAGATCGTCGATCATGGCGTCGACCTCGCGCCCGGCGGCGGCGAGCGCCTCGCCCACCAGCTGGTCCTTGCCGCCGGGGAAGTGGTGGTAGAGCGACCCGCGCGGCGCGCCGGCCACCGCCAGCACCTCGTTGAGACCGGTGCCGTGGCTGCCCTGGGCCTCCACCAGCGTGCGGGCGGCCGCGACGATGCGCGCCCGTGTCTCGTCCCCCTTGACCGCCATGCGGCACACACTAGACCGGTCTGCATATTCCTGTCCAACGGCCGCGGGCGGTGGACCGGCCGCCCGACGTCGCGAGGGGGCGGCCGGTCCCGTGGGTCAGGCGGCTTCGTGCCGGCGCTGGCAGTTGATGCAGAACCGGGCCAGCGGCCGGATCTTGAGCCGTTCGAACGGGATGCCCGCCTCGCAGTGCGAGCAGCGGCCGTACGAGCCGGCCGTCAGCCGGTCGCGGGCCTCGGTGAGCTCGGCGATGGCCCGGTCGGCGGTGGCCAGGGAGGCCAGCAGCTCCTGCCAGGTGTCGTCCGCGCCGTTGCCGTCCTGGGCCGCGGCCTGCAGGCCCAGCAGGTGACGGCTGCGCCGCTCCAGCTGCTCGTCGATGTCCTGGCGCAGGGACTGAAGCTGCACGGTGCTCAGGTGGTCGGTCATGGTGGTTTCCTTTCCGCGCGGTGATTGCGGGGGTTCAGAGGGCGATGACGGGCGCCGCGGGGCGCAGGCACAGCCGCAGCAGGCCGCGGACGGTGGCGTGCTGCGGCTCCGGCGCGGCGTTGATCCGCGTGCGAAGGGCGGTGTGCAGGCGATCCAGCAGCCGCGTCTGGAGCGCGCCCCCGCCGGTGACGGTCAGGCCGTTGTCGCGGACGGCCGGGCGGAGGTGGGCCGGCTGGCGGCGCAGCAGGCCCGCGGTCATCTCCACGACGCCGTCCAGCGCGTCCGGCAGCAGGCCCGCGCTGGTCGTGGCGCTGAGCTGGAGCGCCGCCGCGTCGCTGACCGCGCCGCCGCTGACGACGACGGCCTCGACGATGCCCGCCCCGACGTCCAGCAGCAGGTACGGCCCCGGCCCCGCGACGTCCAGACCGGCGCCGGCGGCGGCGGCCAGCGGCGCCTCGACCAGCGTCACCTGGCAGCCGGCCGCCTCGGCGACGGCCGCGCGCACCGCCTGGCGGTCGCTGCCCGTCGCGGCCCTCGGCACCGCGGCCATCACGTGCTCCAGCGGCCGGCCGCCGGCCAGCCAGGCGTCCTGCAGCACGAGATGCACCAGCCGCAGGCAGGCGCCCGGGTCGACGACCATGCCCCGGCGGATCGGGCGGACCGGGACCCCGGCCGCGCTCTCCGGCGACGGGACGACGACCGCCGAGGGACGGTCGGCGATGGCGAACCCGTCCAGGGACAGCGAACGGGTGCGTGAGGTGCCCAGGTCGAGCACCACGTGGGCGCGGTGCACCGCGGATGTTCGCGGTGAGTGTTCGTGGACTGATCCGGCGTCGGACATGACGATGATCGGCTCCTTGCTCTGACGCGGAGAACTCGTACGCGAAAGACGAGAGAAAAGGGCGCATCCCGCACGCGGGCACGCGACGACGGCGACCTCCGGCCGTACCGGAACGCGCGGAACCCGCGGGCGGCCGGGCAACGCGTGGACCCGGCCGTGCTGGGGCCGGGCGCGACGACCGGCCCCGCGGCGCGCAAGGCGGGCCGGGAGGCGGCGACTCGTGAAGAGGGAGGGAGCTAGATCAGCGGCGGGCTGCGCGAGCCCGCGGTGCGGTGCCCGACCTGCTGCGGGTCGCGGATCGCGGCCGCGTCGGAACCGGGCGCGGGAAGCAGCGCGAGGTGGGCGGCCTCGGCGTGCCGCGCGCCGCGCAGCGGCGGCCACAACGACAGCACGTGGTGCTCACGGCCGCTGGACGCCTGGGGCGGCAGGCTCGGCATCCGGTCGCCGCTCTTGTCCGGGGTCCATTCGTGGCCGGCGGACAGAGGGCGCGGGGTCGTCTGGTCGTCGGCGTAGGAAGGGCCGGCGACCAGCAGGGACAGCAGAACCAGGCCCACCACGCAGCACAGCGCGATGGGGCCTCGTGGCGCTCTGCACGGTCCCGTCATAAGGCCGACCATAGCCCAGCCGGTGAGAAAAGGCATTACCGTCCGGTTTCCCGTTCCGGCGGCACGGCGCGCGGTCGACGGGGAGGCGGGGCAGGGGCGTCGGGAGGGCCTTCCGGTGCTGGTGGGGGGCCGCAGCGGCGGGGAAGTGCGGCACGTGCGGAGGCGGGGGCGTGCGGGGGAGTGCGGCACATGCGGAGGCGGGGCGTACGGGGCGGGGGGCGTGCGGGGGAGTGCGGGGCGGGGGCTGCAGGGCGGGGTTCGCCGGGACAGGGGCGCGTGGCCGGTCGCCGGACCGGGAGCCGGTCTTCGTCCGGACGGCCGATGTGCGCATGTCGCCGGGAACCCCGCCGTTCAGCGTGCTGGTGTGTCAGCGGGAACTTCGCCGCGGGTCATTTAGAACCCGTCGAAGTTCTCGCCCCACTCGCCCCAGTCGTCGTCCTCGTTGTGGTCGTCGTCGTGGCCATGGTCGTCGCGGCCGTGGTCGTCGTCGTGGCGGTCCGGCTTGTGGACGGAGCGGCCGGGAGGGCCTTCCGGACCACGCGGGCCCTGGGGACCACGCGGGCCCACGCGGTGGTGGTGGTCGTGGTCGTGGTCGTGGTGGTGACCGCCGCCCCACCAGCCGCCCCAACGCGGGCCCCACCAGCGAGGACCGCAGTGACGCCAGCCGCAGCCGCCCCGGAGGACCGGCTTCTCATCGGCTGGGCTCTGATACGACGCCGTGCCGGCCGTGCTGGCCTGGGCGGCCGGCATCTGGCCGCCACCAAGCAGCAGGCACGCGCTCGTGGCGAGCACGGCCGCCGGCTTCTTCATCATTGATTTCATCGCGCTTTCCGTTCAGAAGTTTCCAGAACCGCCGCGGGACTTCTCGACTGCCGTCGGTCTCCGGCATGAGCAGTCTTACCCGCGCATTGAGTTCGGAGTTCTGACAAGACAGGCATGAGCTGCTAAAGCTTGACCAGATTTACCAGGCCCTTACAGCCGACTTGTCCAGTTTTATTGCGACAAGAAGCGGTGGTGTCGCTTTACTGTGACTCGATCATTCCCTAGCACTGTCGCCCCGAAAATGCGGCGCTGCCGGGAACATGCGCTCCGGGCGGCCCGCGCCGCGGACGCGGGGGTGCCGGTTTGGCCGGACGTCCGCTATCGTCACTGTCGTACTTCAACTAGACAGTGAGGTTGAGTGTGACGGAACGTACGGACGTGCGGCTGGAACTGCTGACCGGCGAGCAGGCGCTCGCGCGCCGGGCGGAGCTGATCGACCTCTACCGCGAGGTGTTCACCGGGCCGCCGTGGAACGAGGGGGAGGGCGAGGTGGCCGAGTTCGGCGTCCGGTTCGCCGCCGACGCCGCCCGGCCCGGTTTCCGCGCGGTGCTGGCCGTGGACGACGCGGGCCCGTGCGGGTTCGGGACGGCCTGGCCGACGGAGACCCCGCTGCCGCGGACCCGCAGCTACGGCAAGGTGCTCGCGGCGCTCGGCCCGGACGGGGTGGCCCGGATGCTGGCCGGTGCGCTCCAGGTGGACGAACTGGCGGTGGCTCCACGCGCCCGCGGCCGCGGTCTGGCGGGACGCATTCTGGACCTTCTGTGCGGCGAATCCCGAAGCTGGCTGCTGACCTCCGTGAACGCCCCCGACGCCATTCGCCTGTACGAGCGTCTGGGGTGGCGACGGGCGGGCGAGAACGAGGGAATTGTGGTATTCATCAAGCCCGAGCAACCACGAACTTTCACGCAATCTCTGGACTAGTACCGATATCCAGAACAAAACCACCCCGATATCGAATAAGCCAGACATCACCCCCCAAGAAACCCGAACCACCCACCGCGCCCCAACGGCATAACCTCCCAAACGCCCCCACCCCACCCGCCCTTCACGCCGCCTCCCGCCCCACCCCGATCCGGCCGTGACGGGGGCTGCCTCCCGGACGCCCGGTCTGTCATGATCGACTGGGATGAGCGTGCAGGCGTTACAGGCGACGGACCCACCCGAGATCGGCGGCCACCGGCTGCTCGGGCGCCTCGGCGCGGGCGGCATGGGCGTCGTGTACCTGGCCAGGAGCCGCCGCCTGGGCCTGGTGGCCATCAAGGTCATCAAGCACGACCCGGCCGACCCCGAGGCCATGGAACGGTTCCGCCGCGAGGCCGCCACCCTGCGCGGCCTGCGCAGCCCGTACGTGGCGCCGCTGGTGGACGCCCGGGTGACGGCGCCGCCGTACTGGCTGGCGACGGCGTACGTGCGAGGGCCGACGTTGTTGCGGGCGGTTGCGGAACGGGGGCCGTTGCCGCCGGAGCTGTGCCGTCGGTTGCTCGCCGGGCTGGCCGCCGCCCTGGCCGACGTGCACCGGCACGGCGTGCAGCACCGCGACCTCAAGCCGCACAACGTCATCCTGTCGCCGCAGGGCCCGCGGCTGATCGACTTCGGCATCGCGCGGGCCCCCGGTCAGAGCACGATCACGACGTCGGGGGAGATCGTCGGCACGCCCGGCTACATCGCTCCCGAGGCCGTACGTCAGGAGCCCGTCACGGCGGCGGCGGACGTCTTCGCGCTGGCCGGCACGATCGCCTACGCCGCCACCGGCCGTCCGCCGTTCGGGCGCGGCGAGCCGATGGCGGTGCTCTACAGCAGCCTGAACGCCGACATCGACGTGGACGGCGTCGAGCCCGCGCTCGCCGGCCTGATCCGCTCGTGCGCCGCACGCGACCCGGCGGAGCGGATCACGTCCGACCGGGCGGCGGCCCTCGCCGGAAGCGCCATGGGCCCGCTGTCCTGGGCCGCGGACGCGGAGTACCAGGCCCTGGTCGCCGAAACCGGCCCCACCGAAGACGAACCGGCCGAGAGCGCCCCCAAGGGACACGACCCCGCCGTGGGCAAGGCGGCCAAGGGCGACCCGGTCGAGGGCGGCCTCACTGGGGCGACGCGGCCCGCGCGGGCGGCCTGGCCGGGCCGCGCGCTGGCGGCCGGGGCCGTTCTGCTGGCCCTGGGCGTGACGGCCGCTGTCCTGTTGCCCCGGCTCACCACGCCCACGACCACCTCCACCCCCACCCCCACCACGAAGGGCGGCCCGGCGGCCGTCCGGGCGACCGTGGCGGAGGTTCCCCCAACCGTGGTGGTCACCCAGCCGCCCCCCGGCCCCGCCCCCACGGGCCCTGTCCGGTGGCAGGCGGTGCACGGCCCCCGGTGCGCGGCCGAGTGGTTCTACGCCGATCCCGCCTGGCGTCCCGTAACCGGCGGATGGAAGGGCGACGGCTGCGTGGGCGCGGCGCTGGCGCTGCGGGTCGGGAACGAGCCGGCCCACTTCAACCAGGTCGTCAACTGGTACTTCGACACCCGCGGCGGCGCCCGCTGCACGATCGACGTGCACATCCCCGACGACCCCCGCTCGTCCGGCCTGGCCTTCTTCTACCTGGACGACGACGACACCGACCCGCCGCACCTCGGCCCGCCGGTGACCGTGGACCAGCGCGCCTTCCGGGGGCGCTGGGCCCCGCTCGGCACCTGGCGGGTGCCGGCTCCGGGCCGGCTCACCGTCCTGGTCGGCAACCAGCCCGTCACGGCCGACGACACCCACGAGGTGACGGTCTCCGCAGCCCGCGCACGGTGTCACTGGTGACCCCGCGACGCGGGCCGACGGTTCAGGGCAGGGTTCAGCGCAGGGTTCTGCCGAGGGTGCCCTGCTCGGGGTAGGAGTACCGGACGCGCAGCACGAGCTTGGCCTTGCGCGGCTGGCTGCCGGCGTAGGCCAGCAGGCCCGAGAAGAAGTCGAGGCCGTCGGCGTTCACCCCGACCTCGACGCAGCCGTGGCTGTACCCCTTGTGTGAGTTGTGCAGGTAGAAGCCGCCACGCCCGTACATGTTCCCCTGGATCGGGGTGAGCCGGACGCGGAAGGTGCCCCAGTCGGGGAAGACCGGGCCGCCGCCGCCCACGGGCAGGAACTGGATGCCCTCCCCGGGGTTGGAGACGGCCTTGTCGCCCCGCTGGTTCGCTGCCTCGACGGAGTTCTGCCGGGGATCGACGTGGGTGAAGAACGTGTACAGACCCTCCGGCAGCGGGCCGTGGTCCTTGCTGTTCTGCATGGTGCCGATCTGGTGTCCCACCAGGCCGGACGTGGCCGCGTACAGCAGCGTGCCGGAGCCCTGGAGTGAGGCGGGCATGGATCTGCGCCAGTACAGGAACCTGCCGGTGTAGACCAGGTCGGCCTGGTCGTCGGTGGGGTCACGGACGTCGAGGTCGAACCGGCCGAGCGTGCGCAGGGCGCCCGTCCTGGGCACTTCTATGGCCTCGAACCGGCCCGATCCGGGCGTCCTGCCGGTCAGCGCGAACACCCGGTAGGAGCCCTGCGGGCCGTAGGAGGCCCGGGTCTCCTCCAGGAACACCAGGCCGGAGGTGTGGTGGAAGAGCACGCCGTGCACGTTGTCGTCGGGCTGCTCGCCCTTCCACATCATCGGCTGGGTCTCCTCGCCGACGGTGAGGGAGATCCGGGAGACCCGGTCGTTCTGGCTTCTCTGGAAGCAGAAGTACGTCATCGGGCCGTCCGCCGCCCTACGAGATCGTCGCGAGGTTGGACGTGAGCGCGATGTCGGTGCCGGACGACGGCGTGTACTCGTGCCACTCGGCGATGAGCGCCCCCTTCTCGCCCGGCTGGAGGATCGGCACGGGGGCCTGCGTGCCGCGGTGGGCGAAGCTCAGCCGCTCGACCGTGAGGTGGGTGGCGTCCGGGATGGCGACGACGAGCTGGGCCTCCTGGACGCGGCGGTCGTCCTCGGCGTCCAGCACGACCGGCAGCCCGACGACGAACGCCGAGCTGTTGCCGACCTTGATGTTCACCGGGTTCGGGCTCGGCGCCAGGTCCGACGAGGACGTGGTGAAGGCGGCGTCCTGGAGCCGGGCGGCCGCCCGTTCGGGGTTGGCGGGCGGGATGCCGGGATAGTTGCGGTCGTCGTAGGCCGCGATCTCCTGCGCGATCGTCAGGTAGGGCGCCGGGATCGGCGCGCCGACCGCGCCCCCCTCGGCGAAGCGCATCCACTCCTCCTCCCAGCCCTTGCGCACGGTCAGGACGATCCGCGCGCTGCCGGCCCGCAGGAACGCCTGCCTGGTCGGGTCCGGGTGCCGCAACTGCCGGACGAACGGCCAGCTCGGCGGGACGTCCCAGAAGTAGGAGTAGAGGAACGTCACCACGTTCTCCCACTCGATCGCCTGGTTGATGAAGCGCACCAGGTCCTCGTGCCGGCGCAGCAGCGTCCACTGCTCGGCGGTGAGCCCGAGGCTCGGCCCGTCGAAGCCGATGCCGTGCTGGAGGTCGACGTGCGCGGCCAGGAAGGCGGCCAGGACGTCGGCGGGCATGAAGTCGAAGTCGCTGCCGAGGATGAACCGCAGGACGCACTTCATGATCTCGTCGCTCTCCTCGCGCCGCAGCGTCAGGGTGTCGACGTTCGCCAGTTTGTCCTCGATGGCCGCGATGCGCGCGGCGATGTCCTCCTGCTCGGCGAAGTACCTGGTCTGGGCGGCGTTGTAGAGGGTGTTCCAGACGTCGGTGCGCCACTGCTCGACGGCCTCGTCCGTGAGGTCGAGCCGCACGCCGAGCCCGACGAACACCCGCTCGGAGTGGTGGAAGAAGAACGTGATCTTGTGGCGGCCGGTGAAGCCGCGCATGTAGGGCGTGGCGCCGTCGAAGGACATGATCCGGTGGTCGCGGATGATGAGCGCGTCCGACAGGTTGCGCCACGTCGGCTCGGAGCGGGCCCCGATGACGTCGAAGTTCATCTTGTCGTCGGAGTCGTCCTTGCCGACCTGCGCGTCCAGCATGATCTCCCGGATGTGCGTGCCGCCGGGCACGTCGAACTCCAGGTCCAGGAACCACCAGTTCCCGTCGGTGTTGACGTGCGAGCTGACGGTCAGCGGCGTCGGCGCCTCGGGGTGCGGCCGGACGGTCACGCCGTGCCGGTCGGCCAGCCACTGGTACTTCGGGACGCCGGTCGGCGACGGGTGGCCGTCCTGGTCGACCAGTTCCGTGGTGATGTCGGCGTGCTTGACCGGGAACTCGAAGGGGCCCTGCTGCGAGCGCAGCAGTTCCAGCTCCGCGTACGCCCGCCGCATCGACGCCCCCGGCTCGGGGACCGCGATGTCGTACGTCAGGCGCAGCCCGTACCGGTAGAGACGGACCCGCCACTTGCGCATCAGGCTGAAGTAGTCGATCCGGACGGGGTCGTTGCCGGTGTTCCTCAGCACCCGGGTCGAGGTCTCCTCCGACCCCGTCACGGTGGTGGTGGAGATGGTCACCTTGTGCTCGCGGCGGGAGCGCGAGGACGCCTTCTGCGTGGTGGCGCGGGCGTGCTTGATGCTCTCGGCGGCCGAGGCCGACTCCGAGCCCTGCGCGGTGAACCCGGTGGTGCTCGAACCGGAGATGATCGGGATGCCGCCCTGGACCGTGCCGGTGATGTTGAACTGGTTGGAGTGCTGGCTCTGCGACGACGTCGACTGCGACAGGTCGGTGTTGTCGGTCACGCCCGTCTCGCTGACCTCCTCCAGCGAGTCGGTGACGATGGTGGTGAACTCCTTCGAGGTGACCGACCACTCCTTGTGCGTGACCGCGGTCACCTCGCCGGGCGCGAGCGGGATGGTCGAGACGAGCTCGCCGCGCTGGATGCCGACCGGCACCATCTCGATGCGTTCCAGGTTGAGCATGCCGATGGGCGGCGCGGCGGTGTTGACCGCCAGGCCGCGCAGGGCCACCGCGGCGGTGTTGAGCGCCTGCGCGGCCCGGCCGGCCGCCTCCCTGGCGCCCGCGCCCTCCGCCTCGCGCAGGCGTTCGGCGCGCAGCTCGACGAGCGTCCCGGCGAACAGCGCCAGCTCGGCGGCCGGCACCCGCGCCAGCGCGGCGGGGTCGGGGCGCAGCGCCGCGACGGGCTGCTCCTCGAAGCGCCTGAGCAGGTCGAACGCCTCGGCGGAGACGCCTTCCGGGTCGTCCCCGGCCCGGAGGCGGTCACGGACCGCGTCGGTGTCGCCGGGGGCCAGCGCGAGCTGCCGGACCGCCCCCAGCTTGACGATGCCCCCGCCCGCGCCCCCGCCGCCGGGTGCGTCGTCGTGCGCGCTGGGCACCCGCAGCGGGACGAGCGTGCCCTTCAGTACCTCCCGCGCCGAGTTGTCCAGCACCGGCGCGGCCGGCGGGGACGGCGGCCCCGCGGCCGCCGCGCTGTGGATGTCTGCCATGGTCGTCCCCCTCGTGGATGAGCTGTGCCGCCATGGTGCGGGCGGGCGGCGGGGGACGGCATGAGTAAGGGCTACTCAGAAAAAGGCGGCCCGCGCCTCCGCCGAGATGGCCGTCGGAGGCGCGGGCCGTGCACCGGATCTTGTCAGGTGCGGCGCCCGCGCAGCAGGCGAATGGTGATCGCCGCGCCGAGCAGGACCACGGCGCCCACGACCCAGGGCAGGGGGGTGCCCCCGGGGCCGGGGACGCCGTAGCCGCCCGCGTAGCCGTCCCTGGCATAGGAGCTGCCGGGGAGCTTGGCGGCGTAGCGCTGCTGCGCCAGCCGCCGGTAGTCGGCCACGGGGACGCCCGCCCGGCCCACCGACTGCGCTGCCTCGTCGTTGAGCGGCACGACCGTGCCGTCGCGCAGGGCGTACCAGGCGTTGAGCTGCGGCTCGCGGAACACGGTGCCGGTCTGGCCCGCGTACCGCTGTTCGTCGCCGCCGCTGGCGATGTTGCTGACCACCCACGTTCCCCGGCGGTCGCGGGTGGTCCAGACGGAGGCGGTCTGCCCGTCCGGCGCGGTGGCGCCGGTGGCGAGGAAGGCGAAGCGGGCGATCTCCGCCGACCGTCCGCTCACGAAGTCCGGGTTGAGGTCGTTGACGGCGACCGTCGGGCCGTCGACCCGCGCCGCCACCGGCGCCAGGCTGGTCTGCCTGCCCTGGCCGGCGAAGAAGCGGCCGACCGTGTCGCCGGCGCCCGCGGCCGCGGCCCGGGCGGCGTCGACGTCGGCCTGGGTGGGCGCGCCGGGGTCGGCCAGCGCCGGGCTCGGGACCCACAGGAACAGCGCGGTCAGGGCCGCGACCGCTGCGAAGAGCTTCATGTCGATGGCCTCCCTCACGCGCCGATGTAGTCGAGCGAGTGGGTCCAGAAGAACGAGGAGTTGGAGACGTAGTAGTTGTAGGTGGACCAGTTGTAGCGGGTGCTGGACGGCCACGGGTTGCTCCAGTACACGTACGACGAGGTCTTGTCGTAGCCGTAGATGACCTCCATGTGGCCGCCGCCGCTGGTCCACTGGATGCGGGCCATGATCGGGCGTTGGGCGTCGATCTCCCGGACGATGGCGGCGTAGGTCAGGTAGTCGTAGACGTACACGCCGGGGTTGATGCCGATCTGGCGGAAGGCGGTCTGGTCGTTGCCGAGGGTGGCCTGGTTGTTCGGGCAGCTGGTGTTGACGCCGCGGTTGAAGGCCAGGTTGCAGAACTGGTTCTGGCTGTAGGAGTACCCGTAGTAGGCGGCGACGGAGTTGCCCGTCGCGGCCCAGCACCAGTTGGAGTACTGCTGCGACTGCTGGGTGAAGTTCAGCTTGTACGAGGTCGCGGCCTCGGCCGGGGGGCTGCTCGCGATCCAGGTGGCCGCCGCTAGGGCGAGGGCCACGGCGAGGCGGAACATAGGCGCTCCTTCTGCTGGGGGGTGCTGCGAAGGATGTTCGACCTGCGGAGATGGCCGTACAAGGGGGAGCGGATTTCCCTGACAGATCACTGTGGAAGGTGACATTTCATGACGTTCATGAAGTGATGACGAATCTGTGGAAATCTGTGAACATTCACAACGTGGCGGATGAGCTCCAGGCCGCGCTGCGCGCCGGCCCCTTTCACGTCGCCCTGCGGGCCGCGGTCGGAGCGCGGGGGCTGACCCTCGAACGGCTGCGCCACCGGCTGGCGCAGCGCGGCCTGCACGTCGGGGTGAGCACGCTGAGCTACTGGCAGCAGGGCCTGCGCCGGCCGGAGCGCGAGGAGTCGTTGCGGGCCGTGGGAGCCCTGGAGGAGATCCTCGACCTGCCGCCGCGCTCGCTGGTCGGGCTGCTCGGGCCGCCGAGGCCGCGCGGCCGCGCGCCCGGGGTGGCGTACTCGACCCTGTTCCGGCCCGCCCAGGTGGTCTCCGCCATGCTGGACGAGCTGGACGCGGTTGCCGACGACCGCCGCCTGCACATCGCCGTGATGTACGAGTCGCTGCGCATCGGCCCCGACCGCAGCCTCACCACCCGCGAGACCACGCAGGTGGTGCAGGCCCACGAGGAGGGCGCCGACCGCTACATCATGATCTACCGCGGCGACGCCGGCTGCGACGTGGACCGGGTCACCGTCGCCGCCCTGGAGGACTGCCGCGTCGGCCGCGTCACCAGGGACGGCGAGACCGCCACGGTGGTCGCCGAGCTGCTGTTCGACCGGTCGCTGCGGGTCGGCGACACCCACGTGCTGCGGTACGAGATCACCGACCTCAGCGGCGCCGAGTCCTGCTTCTACGAGCGCGGCTTCCGCTTCCCGGCCGGCCAGTACGTGCTGCGCGTCGCCTTCGACCCGGTCGAGCTGCCGGTGCGCATCCACCGCTTCGCCCGCCGCGGACCGGGCGGTGGCGAGCTGACCGCCTCCGAGCTGACGCTGAACGCCCAGCACGCCGTCCACCTGATGGCCGCCGCCCTCCAGCCGGGCCTGGTCGGCATCCGGTGGGCCTGGCCCTGACCGGCGCGTCGCTGTCACACTCCGGGCCGCTGTCCCGTCCTGTCGCCGACAATGACGAGGAACGGAGAGGCGATGACCATGAGAGCGATACGCGTTCACCGGCCCGGCGGCGACCTGACCCTGGAGGACGTGCCCGTGCCGCGCCCGGCCACCGGTGACGTGGTGGTGCGCGTGCACGCGGCCGGTTTCGTGCCCGACGAGCTGGACTGGCCGGGCACCTGGACCGACCGGGCCGGACGGGACCGGGCGCCGTCCGTGCCCGCCCACGAGGTGGCCGGCGTGGTGTCCGAGGTCGCCTACGGCACCACCGGCCTGTCCGTGGGCGACCGCGTCTTCGGACTGACCGACTGGCACCGTGACGGCGGCGCGGCGGAGTACGTCGCGGTCGAGGCGCGCGACCTGGCCCCGATCCCCGCGAACGTCACCTTCACCGAGGCGGCCGCGCTGCCCCTGGCCGGGCTGACCGCCTGGCAGGGCCTGTTCACGCACGGCGGCCTGGAGGCGGGCCGGACGGTCGTCGTCCACGGCGCGGGCGGCGGCACGGGCACGCTCGCCGTCCAGCTCGCCCGCCGGGCCGGCGCGCACGTCGTCGCCACCGGACGGGGGCGCGTCGCGGGCCTGGCGGTGGAGCTGGGGGCGCACGAGTTCGTCGACCTGGAGCGGCAGTCGTTCGAGGAGGCGGTCGAGCCGGTGGACCTGATCTTCGACACGATCGGCGGCGACCTGCTCGCCCGCTCGGCGGCCAAGGTGAAGCCGGGCGGCGCGCTGGTCTCGATCACCGCGCCGCCGCCGGTCGTGCCCGACGGTGGGCGGGCGGTGTTCTTCATCGTCGAGCCCGACCGCGCCCAGCTCGCCGAGCTGGCCGCGCGGGCCGGGGCGGGGCTGCTGCGCGCCCACGTCGGCGCGGTGTACCCGCTGGCCGAGACCGGGCGGGCGTTCCGTGACAAGCGCGGCGGGGTGCCGGGGAAGGCCGTGATCGAGATCTGACGCCCGGCGGCACATGTATGGATATTTCGGCCTATTGAGGAAAGCTTGACCGGCCTGCCGTATGACCGTCCGGGCCACGGGCACGCGCAGTTACGGAGCCAAGCGACCCGCTGACTCCGCGTATCGAAGAAAGGAACCGTCATGGCGCAGAGCAAGGCCCGCAAGACGAAGACGGGCGACAAGGACAAGGACAAGAGCCGGAGCTCCTCGAGCCAGAGCCGCACCGGCGCCGACAAGAAGTCCTCCGGCAACAAGCCCCAGGACGGCAAGAACCTCCCGGGGCACCAGAGCTGAGCCTGACCGGCACGACGGCGTGACACCCGGCCTTCGGGCCGCGGGTCACGCCGTCTCTCTTGTCGGGGTTGTTCCTGTCTGTAGGCAGATGACCAGAATGAGGAGACAGTTCCCCGCCCCTTCAGTCTCTCCATGCACAACGTTCACCCGTGCGCTCCAACGTGTCCGCTCGAAGGGCACGCCGCCTCATCGGCTGCCCGTGAACGTCATGGAAGGACCCGATGCAGCCGATGGCAGCACGACAGTTATCAGGCGGTTCGAGGAGCAGGGGACGGCTCGCCGTCACCACCGCGCTCGCGGCGGTGCTGGTGGGCGGCTTCGTGACGGCGGCGTACGCCGACCCGGGTGAGCAGGGCCGCGGACGGCCGACCCCCACCCCCACGAGCACCCCCGCCCCGCCCGCCCTCACCCCCGCCACCGGCTCCTACCTGGAGGGCACCGCGAAGGTCGCCGCCGTCCCGGTCACGGCCGGCGACAGCGTCACGAAGCTCGACCTCGACGGCAACCCCGTCACCGCCACCGCGACGGTGGGCGTCTCCAAGCTGGCCTTCGACGTCGGCTCGAACTCCACCGAGGCGCAGTACCACAGCTACGTGCAGGTCAACGGCGCCTACAAGGCCGAGATCGGCAACTTCGCCAACCAGCGGGCCATCATCGAGATCCCGAACGAACACCTGGTCAAGGGCGAGAACACGGTCGAGATCGTGGTCGGCGCGATCCAGTCGTCCTGCGGGCAGAACTATGACGACTTCGTGCTCTCGGACGTGGGCCTCGAACTGCTCGGCGAGGTGGCCGACGGCGAGGACAACCCGTACACGCTCAACTTCGGCGACGGCAACTGCGGCAGCAACCCCACGCTGCTCAAGCGCGCCACGCTCACGTTCTTCACCCAGTCCGACCCGCGGGGCACGACCGGCCTCGCCGCCGACCTGGACACCACCGAACTGGCCAACGGCGAGCACGTCCTCAGCGCCGCCACCGCGGCGGGCGCGACCGTCCGGAACACCGTGACGGTGAACAACGCCCCGGCCGGCGCGCCGCGGCTGCTGCCCACCGACGGCACCCTCGTGGCCGGCGTCAAGACGGTGAACGCGACCGTCCCGGCGGCCGGCGCGGGCGGCGTCGAGTCGCTGACCGTGGACGGCGGCAAGCCGGTCACCAGGGCCACGCTCGGCAACGGCGCCGCCATGCTCGCCTTCGACGTCGGCGCGGACTCGATCGACGACAAGTACGACGACTTCCTGCTGGTCAACGGCAAGCGCATCGACCTGGGCGGCACCTGGGCGAGCCGGCGCGTGACCGTCGCGGTCCCGGCCAGGTTCCTGACGCCGGGCGAGAACACGATCAAGGTCGTCACCGGCGACTACAAGGACGCCTGCGGCGTCAACCGGGACGACTTCACGATCGCGAACCTCGCCCTGACCCTGGACGGCGCCACGGTGACCGGGAAGGACGTCAAGCCCTCGTACGCGCTGGGCGACGGCGACTGCGGCAGCGACCAGGCCCTCCCGCGCGAGGCCGAGCTGCGCTACACGATCGACGCCCCCGCCGTGCACGTCACCGAGACGCTCGGCGCGGGCCGGGCGACGCTCGGCTTCACGGTGGGCAGCAACTCGATCGAGGCCCGCTACCAGAACTTCGTGCTGGTCAACGGCCAGAAGGTGGTGCTCGACGGCGACTTCGTGAGCCGCCGGGTGGACCTGCCGATCCCGAACGAGTACCTCGTGCCCGGCTGGAACACGATCGACTTCGTGGCCGGCACGTACCCGACGTCCTGCGGCGCCAACCGGGACGACTTCGCGATCTCGAACATCGTCCTCACCCCGGCGCAGGGCACCGCGGCCGGGCAGATGGTCAAGCCGTCCTACAGCATGGGCGACGGCAACTGCGGCGACACGGCGAACCTGCTGACGGAGATCGACCTGGAGTTCCTGGTGGACGCCCCGGCTCGCGGCCTGCGCGCCGACCTGGACACCACCGCGATCAAGGACGGCCGGCACACCCTGGCGGCCAGGTCCACCTCCGGCCAGACCGCCGAACGCGTTCTGATCACCGACAACTCCGCGCCGAAGGTCGCGCGCAGCGTCCCCGCCGCGGACGAGAAGATCACCGCGACGGTCGTCCTGGACGTCAGGCTCGAAGACGCCTCCGGCGTGGTGTCCGGGCCGGACGTCAAGCTCGACGGCCAGGCCGTGGAGCTGGGCGCCCGGATCGGCCCCGGGCTGAAGGCGGGCCGGCACACGCTGTCGGTCACCGGCGCCGACGGGCTCGGCAACACCGCGGCCCGGGAGATCGTCTTCGAGTCGGCCGGCATCCCGGACGCCCCCGCCGAGCTGACCCCGGCCTCCGGGACGGCCGACGTGACCGACCCCGTCACGCTGTCGGCCAAGGTCGGCGAGCCCGGCGGCGGCCCGGTGACGGCCACCTTCTCCGAGGCCAGGATCCTCACCCCGGACGAGGCGTACCAGGGCACGGCCACGACGCTGCCCACGACGCTCAAGGTGCCGGGCGAGCAGCGGATCAGGGGCGACGGGCTCGAACCCGGCGACGGCCGCACGCTCGACGCCCCCACCGGCCGCGACCTCGTCTACCAGCGCTTCGACGTCAAGGTGCAGGGCCACGTGGACGCGCCCGTGCTGCGCTGGGAGGGCGTCGTCGATCCCGAGCGCCTGGCCTCGCTGCGGGCCTGGAACACCGAGGCCAAGGCGTGGGACCTGCTGACCAGCGCCCGCGGCGGGGCCGACGGCAGGACGGTCCTGACCGCCGTCGTCGGCCCCGAGTACGTGGACCGGCAGCAGGTGCACGTCATGGTGACCGGCGAGGACCCGTTCGCCGACGACATCGACCCCGGCGACCCGAACGGCTTCGCCGACCCCGCCAGCTACGACTTCTCGATCGTGCACTTCACCGACACCCAGTACATCTCCGAGGGCGCGGTGGAGCAGGAGACCCCGCAGGAGCGCGCGGTGTGGGAGTCGGCCTACGCCGGCATCGTCAACTGGATCACCGCCAACAAGGACCAGCGCAAGATCTCCTACGTCGCCCACACCGGCGACATCATCGAGAACAACATCCGCAAGCCCGCCGACGAGGCCACGCAGCGCGAGGTCGTCGGCGAGTTCGAGGTGTCGTCGAAGCAGCAGCGCGTGCTGGACCAGGCCAACATCCCGAACGGCGTCATCGCCGGCAACCACGACAACCAGTCGGGCACCGAGGACGGCCCCGGAGCGATCTACAACAAGTACTACGGCCCGTCCCGCTACCAGGACGCCTCCCAGGGCTGGCGGCACGCGAAGTACGGCGGCCCGTGGAAGGAGGGCGACAACCAGAACCACTACGACCTGTTCTCCGCGGGCGGCCTGGACTTCGTGGTCGTCGGCCTGTCGTACGGCGTGACCAGGGAGGAGGCCGAGTGGGCCGACTCGGTCTTCAAGAAGTTCCCGGGCCGCAACGGCATCCTGCTCTCGCACGACTACCTCGTGCCGAGCACCCATCCCGACGGCCGCGGTGCCGCCTTCTCCGCCCCCGACGGCTCGATGCTCTACAAGACGGTGGTGGAGAAGAACCCGAACGTCTTCCTCATCCTGGCCGGTCACGAGCACGGCGTGGGCACCAACGTGAAACCGAAGGTCGGCCAGGTCGGCAACGGCGTGGTCGAGCTGCTGGCCGACTACCAGTTCTACACGGTCTCGGCCGACCGGCTCGGGCTCACGGAGGTCGGCGGCTACCAGCCGGAGGACCAGCTCCAGTTCGGGGCCAGTTACTTCCGGCTGCTGCAGTTCGACGTCAAGCGGGCCGAGCTGAGCGTGGACACCTACTCGCCGCTGCTCGGCGACTTCGGCGCCGGCGAGTTCGACCCGCTGCGCCGCTACGACGGGCGCGAGGACAACATGGTCCTGCCCGTGGACCTCACCACCCGGACGACGACCTTCAGGACCGACTCCCTGGCGCTCTACAAGCCGACGAAGATCATCGGCCGGAGCACCGCGGCCTCGGGCCAGGTCGCCTCGGTGACGTGGCGGCACCTCAAGGACGACACGGCCTACGCCTGGTTCGTCACGGCCCGTTCCGCGGGCGGCGGCGTCACCGCGTCCGAGCCCAGCGTCTTCGTCACCAAGGACGAGCACGGCCGTCCCGGCAAGTGGGACAAGGACTCGCCCATGTACCGCTGGTTCACCCGCTGATCCGTCCCCCTCGCCGCCCCGGGCCCGCGCCCGGGGCGGCGCCCTTCCCCCTGATCCTGGAGACCCGAGACATGCCTCGCTGGCGCTGGCCGTACGCCGTCGTCCTGGCCGTCATCCTCTGCGCGGCGCTGGCCGACCTGCTGCATCCCGCCCCGGCGGCGGCGCACGACGCGACCACGAAGGCCCACGCCGAGGTGACCGGCACGGCCACCGACGTCAGGGTCGTGCTCGACCTGGAGTACGACCTGCTGATGAAGTCCGCCTGGCTCTACGCCGAGGCGTACGAGGCCGTGGAGCGGGCCGAGCAGCTGCGGCAGCTCGCGGTCAACCGCGACGCCGTGTTCGGCTACGTCACCCGCCGCTTCGCCGTCGCCCGCGCCGGCCGGCCGTGCGTCCCCCGGCAGGTGGGCGGGGCGGACGTGCACCCGCGCGGCAAGGCCGCCTTCGCCACGCTGACCCTCGCCTACGCCTGCCCGGCGGTGGACGGCGGCGAGCACACGATCTCCAGCGCCCTGTTCCCCGACGCCGAAACCTTCGTCCACAGCACCCAGACGCTCCTGCGCTACGACCTCGCCGGAGAGCGGGGGTCGGCCGTCCTGACCGCCGCGAGCCCGACCCTGCGCCTGGCCGAACGGGCGGCGGCCGGCCAGGTCGGGGAGTTCTTCCTGCTCGGCGTCGAGCACCTCGTGCTCGGGCTGGACCACGTCTTCTTCCTGCTCACCCTGATCATCGGCGCCCGCGGCGCGCGTGACGTCGTGGTCACCGCCTCGGCCTTCACGGTCGCCCACAGCATCACGTTCCTGCTGGCCGCCATGGGCGTGGTGGCCGTGCCGGCGGCGGTGGTCGAGCCGGTGATCGCCGCCTCGATCGTCGTCGTCGCGCTGGCGAACCTGCTGGGCCGCGACCGGCCGGGAGCCTGGCGGCTGCCCGTCGTCTTCGCCTTCGGACTGGTGCACGGGCTGGGGTTCGCGGGCGCGCTCGACATCCGCGAGAGCGGGTCGTGGGAGCTGCTGCTGTCGCTGCTGAGCTTCAACGTCGGGATCGAGGTGACCCAGCTCGCGATCATCGCGGTGCTCTTCCCGCTGCTCGTGCTGCTGCGGCGGACGGCCGCGGCCCGCTGGACGGTGGCCGCGGTGTCGCTGTCCATCGTGGCGGTCAGCCTGTACTGGTTCCTCGACCGGATCCCGCTCCCGCTCTGAGCGCCCACAGGCGGCCGGCTCCCCAGGCGAGCAGGGCCAGCACGCCGGCCAGCAGGTATTCGATGGCCGGGATCCTGATCGCCTCGTTCGTGCCGGCCAGGTCGCCGCGCAGGGCGTACACGGCGAGCAGGGCCGCCGCGTAGCAGCCGGTCAGCGCCCAGCGGACGGCGCGGGACAGGCCCAGGCCGTGCATCTGGGTGATCACGAAGACGCCGAGGAAGCCGAACAGGAACATCGGCCACAATCCGTCCGGGCCCGAGGTCATGACGGCCACCAGGGTGCCGTGGACCACGACGGCCAGCTCCAGCGTCACCGTCCAGTAGCGGTTGGTGTGCGCCCTGGTGAGGAAGAGGCTGCCCTGGAGCAGCAGCAGGAACATGTAGAAGAAGCCGATCAGGTGGCCGGGCGTGGACTCGGCCGGGTGGTACCAGAAGGTGTAGACCGCCGCCCAGCTGAACAGGTAGCCGTGGTAGCGGCGGGCGAAGTCGACGATCTCCCGCCTGATGGGCGCGGGCCTGCCGAGGAACAGGCCGCGCCGCCGGTTCTCCATGATCAGGACGACGACCAGCAGGAGGACGACCGAGCCCTGGGAGCTGTAGATCGACACGTCCTGGGCCAGGCCGTCGTAGAACAGCTGGGTCTGGACGGTGTGCAGGGCGACGAACCCGGCGTTCACCGCCAGCGCGACGACGTTGACCGGGTGGAGGCCGGCGGAGTAGCGGCGGACCCGGGTCTGGGCGTGGTGGATGAGCCACCAGAACACGAGCTGGTGGGCGGCGTAACCGGCCCAGGCCGACAGCCTGGTCCACACGGTGGGCTCGGGCAGTTTCCAGTAGTACCAGGACGCGCCCTGGTCGGGCAGCAGCACGACGTCGTCCAGCCACCGGCCCAGGAACCAGATCAGGCCGGTCAGGACGGCGCTCGCGACCACCCCCGCGAGGAGTACCGTCTCGGGGCGGATCGCGGCTAACGTTTTCTTTCCACGATGGAATACTTCCACGATAGAAATATAAGGGGTGACATGACGGCCTACGACCTGATGGTCCTCATCCGCCGGCTCAACGTGGAGAGCGACCGGTTCGTGGAGGGCTTCGCGGTCGGGCACCGGCTGCACAGGACCGACATGAACGCCCTGGTGGTCATCCTCGACGCCCACCTCGCCGGCCGGCCGCTCTCGCCCGGCGGGCTGGGGGCCGCGCTGAACCTCTCGGCCCCCGCCACGACCGCCCTCCTCGGCCGGCTGGAGCAGGCCGGCCACGTCGTGCGGCGGCGCGACGAGGGCGACCGCCGCAGGGTCGAGGTCGTTCTGAATGAGCAGGCCGTCGAGCTGGCGGGCGCGTTCTTCGCGCCGCTCGTCCGGCGCCTCACCGCGGCGATCGACGCCTTCACCCCGGCGGAGCGGGAGGTCGTCGGCAGGTTCCTCGCGGACGCGATCGAGGCGACCGTGGCGGCCAGGAAGGAGCACGAGGCGTGAGCGCGTCCCGGTCGATCGTGATCACCGGCGGCACCCGCGGGCTCGGTCTCGGCCTCGCCCGCTCGCTGACCGCCCTCGGCCACCGGGTCGCCGTGTGCGGCACCGACCCGGACCGCGTGGCCGCGGCGGGGGCCGAGCTCGGCGGGCCGGCCGTCGTGGCCGACGTCGCCGACCGCGCCCGCCTCCAGGAGCTCTGGGACGAGGCCGTACGGCGGCACGGCCGGGTGGACATCTGGGTCAACAACGCCGGCATCTCCCACGACCGCCTCCCGTTGTGGCGGCTGCCCGCCGCCGAGGCCCGCGCGGTGACCGAGGTCAACCTGCTGGGCACGGTCAACGGCTGCGCGGTGGCGGTGGCGGGCATGGCGGCGCAGGACGGCGGCGGCCACGTCTGGAACATGGAGGGGCTGGGCGGCGACGGCCGCACGGTGCCCGGACTCGCCGTCTACGGCGCCACCAAGCGGGCCGTGACGTACCTGACCAGGGCGCTGGCCAAGGAGGCCCCCGACGGGGTGACGGCGGGCCTGCTCAGCCCCGGCATGGTGCTCACCGACCTGCTGACGCACGGCTACTCGCAGGCCGAGCGGCAACGCTCGGCCCGCATCTTCGCGATCCTCGCCGACCCGGTGGAGACGGTGGCGCCGTGGCTGGCCGAACGGGTGGTCGGCCGGGCGCGGAACGGCGCCCACGTGCGCTGGCTGACCCCCGCCAAGATCGCCTACCGCTTCGCCACCCGCCGTCCCTGAGCCGGCGTCGGTTCAGCCGTCCTGTCTGCGGACGAGGAAGCCGCCGCGGCCGTCGAACTCCACCGCGTACACCGCGTCGAAGCCGTCGGCGGCGCGCGGCCGGCGCAGCCGTCTGAGCGTGGCGAAGACGCCCACCTCGGGGACCCGGGCCCGGCCCGTGCGTTCGGCGTTGCGCTGGAGCGAGGCCTTGACGTTGGGCGGGAACCAGTAGGCCGCCACCCGCGCGCCGTGCTCGCGGCCGGCCACGATGAGCGGCTGCCACTCCTCGGGCGAGGCGTTGGTGTTGTCCACGGCCACGTTCCGGTCCTCCTCCAGCGCCTCGCGGATCAGCCGGAGCTGGCGGTGCTGACGGCGGCGCGCGTTGGGGAAGTCGTCCTTGCTCACGTGCGCGTGCGTGGTGGCCAGGCAGCGCCGGTAGAAGGTGGACTTGCCGGAGGCCTGCAGGCCGATGAGGATGGCCACCTCCCGATCGATCATGGTTCCACCCTATTTGCTCCTGGACAGGCTAACGTCGTTAGCCTAGAGTCTGGCTAACAGCGTTAGCTTCTGGGGAGGGCATCATGACCGCGGTGACCGTCAGGCGAGTGGCCGGCCGTTCAGGGTGGGCGGCGCTCGCCGCCTTCTGCCTGGCGTTCCTCGTCTTCGAGGTGGCCAAGCACGGCGGCGCCACGCCGGTCAGCTCGGCGTTGTTCGTGCTGGCGCCGTACGCGACCAGGTTCGGCGGGTCGGCGGTGGTGCACGACCTCGCCCATCGCCCGTGGATCCCGCTGGCCGTCCTGGTCGGCTACTCGGTCTCGCCGCTGGGCTGGGTGCCGGTCTTCACGGCGGGGCTGGCCTGGCTGACGTACGTCGCGGTCGCCCGTCTCCTCGGGCACGGTCCGCGGAGCGCGCGTGGCTGAGCTGTCGTCGCGCGCGGGACAGATCGTCGCGGCGGCGCGGGAGCTGGTCGAGGAGGGCGGGGCGGAGGCGCTGACCATGCGCGCGCTGGCCGCGCGGCTCGGGATCCGCGCGCCCTCGCTCTACAAGCACTTTCCCGACAAGTCCGCCGTGGAAGCCGAACTCATCGCCATCGCCCTCGGCGAACTGGCCGCCGCCCTCGAACGCGCCGAGCACGACAGCGGCGGGGGCGGGCTGGCGGTGCTCGGGCGGGCCTATCGGGCGTACGCGCTGGGCCATCCGCATCTGTACCGGCTGATGAGCGCGGGGGCGCTGCCGCGGGACCTGCTGCCCGCCGGGGTGGAGGAGCGGGCGGCGCTGCCGCTGGTGCGGATCGTGCGGGGCGAGGCCGCCGCCCGCGCGGTCTGGGGGCTGGCCCACGGGCTGGTCATGCTCGAACTCGACGGCCGTTTCCCGCCCGGCGCCGACATCGAGGCCGCCTGGACCGCCGGGATGTCCGCGTTCACGACGGCGGCCCGCTGACGGGCCGTACGGGCTTCAGGGACGGGGGTGCAGGCCGTCCAGGGTGAGGGTGAGGAGGCGGTCGGCGCGGGCCGGGTCGGGGGTGGCCTGGGCGATGCCCGCCGCCAGCTCGACCAGGTCGGCGACCTCGACGTCCGCCCGCACGGCCCCCGCCTCCTGGGCGGGCAGCAGCAGCCGGGTGGCGGCGGCGCGCAACATCGCCCAGCAGTCGACCCCCGCCCCGTCCTGCGTGAGCATCATCCGGGCCCCGAGCCCCCGGTCGGTCATGGCGTGCGCGACCAGCGACCGCAGCCAGGCCACCAGCGCCTCGCCGGGCGGCAGCGTCCGCCCCGCCTCCTCCGCCCGCGCGCACAGCCGGGTCAGCCGCCCCTCGAACACGGCCGCGAGCAGCGCCTCGCGGGTGGGGAAGTGCCGGTAGAGCGTGCCCGCCCCGACGCCGGCCCGTCTGGCGATCTCGTTGAGCGAGGCGTCGGGCCCCTCCTCGGCGACCACGGCGATGGCCGCCGTCACCAGTTGCTCGTAGTTGCGGCGCGCGTCGGCGCGCATGGCCCGTGCCGGCACTGGACACTCCCGCGGGTTGAATCGGAGAACGTCTCCGATTATAGTCCCCGACGTAACCGGAGAAGCTCTCCGCATAGACGGGACGGTGACCCATGACCGACGACGTCCACCACGACGACGGACCCCGCCTGGGCAAGGTGGGCCTGTGGACGTTCGCCCTCGAGGCCCACCCCGCCGGGGTGGCGCAAGAGGCCGCGGCCGAGATCGAGGAGCTGGGGTACGGCGCCCTGTGGTTCGGCGAGGGGTTCGGCCGCGACTCGGTGAGCCAGTCGTGGCTGCTGCTCTCGGCGACCAGCCGGATCACGGTGGCCGCCGGCATCGCCAACATCGCCCTGCGCGACCCGATCGCGATGGCCGCCGCCGAACGGGCGCTCAACGAGGCCCACCCCGGCCGGTATCTCCTCGGCCTCGGCGGCCACCGCATCAGCGACGAGCCGATCCAGATGGACGGCTACCAGATCCCCAGCCTGGGCCGGGCGGTGACCACGATGGGCGGCTACCTCGACGCCATGGACGCCGTCCCGCTGGGCTCGGCGGCCCCGGCGCACGCGCCGCGCCGCGTGCTGGCCGCGCTCGGCCCGAAGATGCTGGGCCTGGCGGCGCGGCGGACGCTCGGCGCCCACACGTACTTCGTGCCCGTCGAGCACACCGCGCGGGCCAGGGAGGCGATGGGCCCCGGCGCGTTGCTGGCCGTCGAGCAGGCCGTCGTGCTGCACCGGGACCCGGCCAGGGCCCGCGAGCTGGCCACCGAGCACGTCTCCTTCTACCGCACCGGGGCGCCCCACCAGGCCGCCAGCCTGCGCAGGCTCGGCTTCGGCGAGGACGAGATCGAGCACGGCAGCGACCGGCTGGTGGACGCGATCGTGGCCCACGGCGACGCGGCGGCGATCGAGAAGCGCGTACGGGCCCACCTCGACGCGGGCGCCGACCACGTGTGCCTCCAGGTCCTCACCGACGACCCCGGCGACCTGCCCCTCCCGGAGTGGCGCGAGCTCGCCGCCCTGACCTCCCTGTGACGACCACGCCCAGGCCCGGACGGCGGCCCGCCGTCGGCACGGCGGGAGAGGGTGTTCAGCCGGTCATGGAGGGCCGGTAGCGGATCCAGATGTCGCCTCGGCTGTGGCCGGAGAGGCGGAGGACCACCGCGTCGGCGGCGGGCGGTTCGACCGGTTTGTTGTGGACCCGCCCGAGCCCGGGGGAGACCACCTCGTCGGCGCGCACCCGCCAGCCGTGCGGCACCTTCAGATGCAGGTCGCCGAACCACGAGGTGATCGCCACCTGCACCAGCACCTCGGGATGGGGACACTCGGCGGCCAGGAAGTCGAGCTTCGCGGTGCCCCACACGCCGAGCCGGACGTCGATGCGCGGCGGCACCACCCACCGCCCGGTCCTGCTCACCCGCCAGTGCTCGGTGTGCATCGCCAGCACGTCGGAGGCGGAGGCGGCGGCGGGGACGGGGGAGAGAGCGGGCAGGTCGGCGACGAGGGCGCCGAGCTCGCCGACCGTCCTGGCGGCGTACGCGCGGTCGATGCGCTCGTGCAACTCGTCGAGGCTGATGCGGCCTTCGGCGACCGCCTGCCGCAGCCTGTCGGCCACCTGGTCGCGGTCGTGGTCGCCGGCCCGGATGTCGGCGTCGTCCGTCATGGCGACCACTCTAAGGATCATCGGGCGCGCGGGCCATGCGCGCGGGCCCGGTCAGTCCGCGGCGGCCCGGTAGCCGGTGGCGCGGAACAGGAAGGAGGCCCAGGACCGGTAGGGCCGCCACGACTCGGCGAGCCTGCGGTAGGCGCCCGCGGGGGCGTCCTCGGGCAGCCCGTACGCCTCGCGCAGGATGCCGAACAGCCGGGGTTCGTCGCCGGGGAACGCGTCGGGCGCGCCGGCTCCGCGGATCAGGATCAGCCCGGCCGAGAACGGCCCCACGCCGGGCAGCGCCCGCAGTTCGGCCAGGGCGTCCTCGGGGGTGAGCGAGCGCAGGTGCTCGGTGGTGAGCACGCCGTCGAGCGCCGCCTGCGCCAGGCCGCGCAGCCACTCCTCCTTCTGCGCGGGCAGGCCGAGACCGCCCGCGTCCACCAGGCTCACGGGCGGCGGGAACGCCTGGTACGCCTGCCCGTCCACGGTGACGGCGGCGCCGTACCGGTCGGCGATGCGCTGCTTGACGCGCGAGGCAATGAGCATCGACGAGCGCTGCACGATCACCGCCCAGCAGGCCGCCTCCCACGGGCTCCAGAAGCACACCGGCCGCAGCCCCGGGCGGTCCCGCTGCACGTCGCCGAGCACCGGGTCGGCTTCGCCGAGTCGGGCGAAGCCGGTGCCGTCCACGTCGAGGGACAGGATGCGCGCGATCTCGCCCCGGATCGCCGGGCCGGGGGCGCGGGTGGTGGTGACGGCGACGCCGCCCGGCGCGGCGGTCACGCTCACCCCGATCGGCAGCCAGTCGGACTCGGCGCAGTAGGCGAAGCGCAGCGTCCGGCCGTCGGAGGGCAGCGCGCTGGTGGCGGGCCAGTCCTCGACGAAGCGCAGCGCGGCGCCGAAGTCGAACGGGCCCTTCGCGGTGAGCGTGAATCCGTGCGTGGTCATGGGCCGTATGGTAGGCGCCGCGGCGGCATGGTCCCTGGTGGGGCCGGGCTTTCGCATCACGGGGCCCGGTGGGGGCAGCGGGCGGGCATGAGGAAGTTCATGAAGATCTTCGTGGCGCGCTGGCTGGCCCGTACCCCGTGGGGGCTGGCGATCATGGCCGCCGCCTACCTGCTCGGACGGCGGAGGAGGCGGGCCGGGCGGCCCGCCGGACGGCCGACCGGCCGCCGGCGGGCGCGCCGCGAGCCCGCCCACCACCGGCGCTAGTCCCGGACGGAGGCGGGACGCCGGCGGTCGCCCTCCGCGGCCGCCGGCCGTCGGTCCCAGGTGCGGTAGAGGATGGACCGCGCGGCCACCACCACGCAGAACACCCCGAGCAGCAGCCCCCACGTCACGTCCGAGAAGAAGTGCATGCCGCGGTAGAGCCGGGAGAAGGCGACGATCAGCGGGGCGGCGATCCCGATCGTCCAGATCACCACCTGCAGGGCCCGGTTGCGCACGTGCGTCGTCAGCACCAGCGCCAGCCCGCAGTAGAACGCGACGGCGGCGCTGACGTGCCCCGAGGGGAAGCTGGACGTGGGCGGCGCGGGGTCGAGGTGGGGCACCGGCGGACGGCTGCGGCCGACGGGCTCGGTGGTGGCCAGGAAGACCAGCGACTGGCCCCAGACCGCCGCGATCATGAAGATCGACTCCCGCCAGCGCTTGTAGACCAGCCGGAACAGGACCACCGCCACCGCCGTGAACGCCACGACGTAGGGCGTGTCCGACAGGCTGGTGCCGTAGTCGGTGAGCGTGTTCCACAGCGACGTGCGGATCGAGGCGAAGTCCTTGCTCACGGCCACGTCGCCGGGCTGCGGGACGCCGACGATGAGCAGCCCCATGCCGTACGTGACGGCGCCCATCAGCACCAGAGGTAACACCAGCGACAACGCGTAGTACCGGACATGCTCAGCTCTGCTCATCGGGCACCTTCACCGGTTCGGGTTCCATACCTTCGGTCAGCGGCGCGGTGGGCCGGCGGCCCGTGTCGCGCCGCCACGTCTCGAACGCCGCCGCGGTCGCGGCGATCACCGCCACGCCCAGCACGATCCCCGCCACGACGTCGCTCACCCAGTGCACGCCGAGGGCGATCCTGGTGAAGCCCACCGAGACCACCACGAAACAGGCCAGCACCCAGGCGAGCCGGCGCCCCCACCGGGGCAGCATCGGCAGCAGGAGCAGGGTGACGACCCCGGCCCCGAGCGTCACGTTGACCGCGTGGCCGGAGGGGAAGGAGTCGCCGGGCGCCAGCGCGACGGGGTCGGGCAGGTGCGGCCGCACCCGCGCGACGAGGATCTTGAGGCCGAGCCCGATCAGGCCGCCCGCGGTCACGGTCGTGATCGCCCACAGGGCCAGCCTGCGCCTGCCGCGCACCAGCAGCCAGACCGTGAACGCCGCCACCGCGACGCGCCACGGCCACGGCCCGAACAGGTCGGTCCAGACGATCAGCACCCGGGTCACGCCGGGATGGGCGAGCGCGTACTCGTGCAGTTCGCGGGCCACCCCGGCGTCGAGCCGGTTGAGCGGCATCTTGGCCACGACGAGCAGCAGGGAGAAGGGGATCATGATGAGCGCGACGGCGAGCGCCGCGACCGTCATCCGTGGTCCCAGCCTGTCGAGCAGGAATGTCTTCATCAGAACCTCCGCGATCTGCGCAGCTCCGGCGGCCGGCCGTCGGGGTCGACGGCGAACCGGTAGAGCGGCATGGCCATCGCCCTGCGCACCCGGGACAACGTGGGGGCCGGGTGGGGGCGTAACCGGCCGGACGGGCGCGGGCCCCGGCAGCCGGCCGAGTGCCAGGCCTCCAGCCGGGCCGCCGACTCGGCGAACGCGTCGAACGCGGCGACCGGGTCGCACAGCTCGTCCCGGCCGGACTCCGACTCCTCGTCCAGGTGCTCGGCCATGAGCGCCAGCCGCAGGTCGCGGGCGAACCGCAGGGCGCCGTGCGGCGGCCTCGGGTCCTCCCGCTCGTCCAGGACGGCGCAGCTCAGCTCCGAGTCGTAGGTCCATGAGCGCAGGTTGACGTTGTCCGACCCGACCGACGCCCACACGTCGTCCACCACGCACACCTTGGCGTGCACGTAGACGGGGGTGCCCTGGTGGTTCTCCAGGTCGTAGATCGCGACCCGGTCGCCGCCGGCCCGCATCAGCCGGTCCAGCGCCTCGACCCGGCCGATCAGGCTCGCCGGGCCGGCCAGCCAGCCGTCCTGGTCGGGGTGGCGCGGCACCACGATGATCATGCGCAGCTCCGGCTCGCGCTCCAGCGCCTGGGCGAACGGCTCGATCACGTCCGTGGACCACAGGTACTGGTCCTCCAGGTACACCAGCGACCTGGCCCTGCCGAGCACCTTGTGGTAGGCGTGCGCGATGCTGCGCTCGCCGTCCGGCGCGAACGGGTACGCGCTGTGCCGGGCCGGGTAGGTGCGCAGGAGCTGCACGTGGTGCGTGCCCGCGCGCGGGGGCGGCGGGCCCGGCTCGGGCAGCGGGGGAGCGTCGTCCAGCTTGCTGAAGTGGTCGCGCAGGCGGCGCAGCGGGTCCCTGGTCTCGGGGGCCGGGTCCTCCCAGCGTTCGCAGAAGGTCTTCTCCACCTCGGCGACCGCCGGCCCGTGGATGGCGAGCTGGATGTCGTGCCAGGGCGGGCGGGGGCCGTACACGTCGGGCATCGGGCAGGGCTGCGGGTCGCCCAGGTGCTCGGCGTCGTCGCGGCGGCTGTGGCACAGGTCGATGCCGCCGACGAAGGCCACGTCCGCCGAGGGGTCGCGGTCGTGGCGGAGGATGACGAACTTCTGGTGGTGGGAGCCGCCCGGCTTGGTCCGGGTGTCCAGCAGCGCCTGCCCGTGCGCGTTCTCGATCTTCTCGCCCAGGTGGCGGTTCTCGGCCGCGCTGAACCGCAGGCGGTCCAGGTGGGAGCGCCAGATGAGGCCCCTGACGATGGCGCCGCGTTCGGCCGCGGCCCCGAGGGCGGCGCTCACCGTGGGGCCGTCGTCGGTCAGCCGCTCGTCGGGGTCGCCGCGCCAGTCGGCGAACAGCAGCAGGTCGTCCTTGCCCAGCGCTTCCAGACAGGTCTTCAGCTCCGCGAAGTACGTGGCGCCGTGGATCAGCGGCCGTACGTCGTTGCCGCTGGACCACGCGTCGAGGCCGGTCGCCCGGTTGTCGCGTTCCTCCTCGGTGAGGAACCAGTCCTGGATGCGCATTCGGCCACCGCTACCCGCATGAAAGCCCTTAATAACCCGGTCAAGGCCGGGTAGTGAGGGAGGAGTGTCCCCCACTATCGCGGTTGTCGCACATCAGAAGAAGATCCTCGGCGCCGGCCTGGACCGGCTGCGCGTGCTGCTCACCGAGCGGGACGTCGGCGAGCTGATCTGGCACGAGGTGCCCAAGAGCAAGAAGGCGCCCAAGAAGGTGCGCAAGGCGCTCAAGGCGGGCGCGGAGCTGGTGTTCGTCTGGGGCGGTGACGGCATGGTGCAACGCTGCGCCGACGCCATGGCCGGCTCCGGCGTGCCGATGGCGATCCTGCCCGCCGGGACGGCGAACCTGTTCGCCGGCAACCTGGGCATCCCCACCGATCTGGAGGAGTCCGTACGGATCGGCTTCGAGGGCCGCCGTGCCGAGCTGGACCTCGGGGTGCTCAACGGCGAGCACTTCGCGGTCATGGCCGGCGCCGGGTTCGAGGCCGAGATGATCGCCGAGGCCGACGGCAAGGCCAAGCGGAAGTTCGGCAAGCTGAGCTACGTCAAGGCCGCCGTCCGGCACGTCGGCGGGCCGCTGGTGCCGATGACGGTCAAGGTCGACGGGTCCACCTGGTTCGAGGGGGAGGCGAGCTGCCTGCTGCTCGGCAATGTGGGCACGATCGCCGGCGGGGTCGAGGCGTTCGACGACGCCCGGCCCGACGACGGCTGGCTGGAGGTCGGGCTCTCCACGGCCAAGGGGCCGATCCAGTGGGCCCGGGTGATGGGCAAGATGGCCGCCGGACGGTCGGAGGACTCGCCGTTCGTGCGCATCACCCGGGCGCGCAAGGTGTCGGCCCGGTTCGGCTCGCCGATGACGTACGAGCTGGACGGCGGCGACCGCGAGGCCACCACCAAGATCAAGGCGAAGGTGGCCCCGGGCGCGCTGACCGTCTGCCTGCCGTCCTAGCCGGCGCGGGCGGCGTCCATGACCCGTCCGGCGTCGCGCTCGAAGGAGGCGCGGGCGCCGAGCGTCAGGAGGCCGCCCACGATCATGGGGACGACCAGCAGGTACATGCCGCCGATCAGCGAGCCGAACCGGTCGGAGGCGATGCCGACGACGAGCGAGCCGAACGCCCCGGCCGCCGTGATGAGCAGTTGCAGGACGGCGAAGCCGAGACCGCGCGCGGCGGCCGGGACGACGTCGGCCAGGCAGGCCGTCATGTTCGGGATCGCGATGGACATGAGCGAGCAGGCCAGCAGGACCAGCGCGGTCATCGGGCCGATCGAGTCCATGGCCAGCGCGCCGGCCAGCACGGCCGCGCCCGCCGTGATGCCGCCGCCACCGGCCAGCAGCCTGCCGCCCTTGCGGGTGCCGTGCCACCTGCGGCCGAGCCAGGAGCCGACCAGGGTGCCGGCCAGCGTCCCGGCGATGGTGATCAGGCCGCTCAGCGAGCCGGCGGCGCCGACGCCGACGCCGTACTCGCGGACCATGAGCGTGGGCAGCCAGTAGAAGATCCCGGCCAGGCCGAGGGTGAGCAGGCCCAGCCCGACGCAGACGAACAGCAGCGTCGGGATGCGGATGACCTGCCCGAACTGCTGCCAGAAGGGCGCCTTGGGCGCCGCGGCGCCCGCGGACGATCCGGCGCTCTCGACGGGGGCTCCGGCGACCATCCGGTCCAGGTCGCCGCGGCCCGGCTCGCGCAGGAACCAGACGAGCACCGCTGTGAGCACGCCGGGCACCACCATCACCAGGAACGCGGTGCGCCAGGAGAACACCTCGGCCAGCACGCCGCCCAGCAGCGTGCCGATGCCGCCGAGGTAGGTCGTGACGCGGGTCAGTCCGTACGCCTTGGCCCGGCTGACCGGCGGGTAGTAGTCGGCGAGCAGGCTGCCGGCCGCCGGGTTGTCGATGTTCTCGGCCGCCGCGAGCAGCACCCGCATCAGGTAGAACATCACGAAGCCGGTGGCCAGGCCCGAGCCGAGCGTGGCGACGGCCCACAGCAGCACGACCACCGCGATGATCCGCGTGCGGCTGAACCGGTCGGCCAGGAAGCCCGCCGGCAGGGAGACGATCGCGGCGGCCAGCGCCGCGGCGGTCGGGATCGAGCCCGCGGCGGTGTCGGTGAAGCCCCACTCCTTCTGGACGAGCGGCAGCACCCCCGACAGCAGGTTGTACTCCATGCGGTCCACGAGCCCGACGATGAAGAGCACGACCAGCGGCGCCCAGCCGAACGGCGCCCTGGTCCCCGCGTCGATGACGCCGGCACGCGGCGAACCCAACGTCCTGACCATGCCCACCCTTCCCGTAGGAAAATCTAGAATGCTGTTCTAGGCGAACGTTCTAGCCAGAGTGGCAGAAGTCACACGATTCGTAAATGGGCGGTTTCTGGGAAATTTCGCAGTTTGGGGCTCATGTACGGTGATCGCATGAATGCTGGGCAGGTCACGGGCGCGATGCTGGTCGCCGGCACCACCTCCGACGCGGGCAAGAGCGTGGTCACCGCCGGGATCTGCCGCTGGCTGGCCCGCCAGGGCGTGCGCGTGGCGCCCTTCAAGGCCCAGAACATGTCGCTCAACTCCTACGTCACCGCCGGCGGCGCCGAGATCGGCCGCGCCCAGGCCATGCAGGCCCAGGCCGCCGGGCTGGAACCGGTCGCCGACATGAACCCCGTCCTGCTCAAGCCGGGCAGCGACCGCCGCAGCCAGGTCGTGCTCCTCGGCGAGCCCGTCGCGGACGTGGACGCCATGGAGTACGGCGCGCTGAAGGACCTCCTGCGGACCACCGCCCTGGCGTCCCTGGAACGGCTGCGGGCCCAGTACGACGTGGTGATCTGCGAGGGCGCCGGCAGCCCCGCGGAGATCAACCTGCGCCGCGGCGACATCGCGAACATGGGCCTGGCCAGGGCCGCCGGGCTGCCCGTCGTTGTGGTCGGCGACATCGACAGGGGCGGCGTGTTCGCCGCCTTCCACGGCACGGTCGCGCTGCTGGACGCGGCCGACCAGGCCCTCGTCTCAGGGTTCGTGGTCAACAAGTTCCGGGGCGCCCGCGAGCTGCTCGAACCCGGCCTCGACATGATCAGGAAGCTCACCGGCCGGTCGGTGTACGGCGTGCTGCCCTGGCTCGACGGCCTCTGGCTGGACGTCGAGGACTCCCTCGCGCTGGACAACCGCCGGGTCGCGACCGGCCGGCCGCTGGGCAGGCAGACGTTGCGCGTGGCGGTCGTCCGGCTGCCCCGGATCTCCAACTTCACCGACCTGGACGCCCTCGCCGCCGAGCCCGGCGTGCTGGTGCGCTTCGTGACCGACCCGGTCGAGCTGGACGACGCCGACCTGGTGGTGCTGCCGGGCTCGCGGGCCACGGTCGAGGACCTGGCCTGGCTGCGGCGCACCGGCCTGGCCGACGCCCTGCTCGCGCGGCGCGGGCCCGTCCTCGGGATCTGCGGCGGGTTCCAGATGCTCGGCCGGGAGATCGTGGACGAGGTCGAGTCGCGGGCGGGCCGGGTGGACGGGCTCGGGCTGCTGCCGGTGCGCGTCGAGTTCGCGCCGGACAAGCGGCTCGCCCGGCCGGTCGGACGGGCCTACGGGCAGCCGGTCAGCGCGTACGAGATCCACCACGGCCGGGCGACCGTCGAGGGCGGCGAGCCCTTCCTGGACGGCTGCCGCGCCGGCGACGTGTGGGGCACCACCTGGCACGGCGCCCTGGAGAACGACGCCTTCCGCCGGGCCTTCCTGGCCGACGTCGCCGAACGCGCCGGGCGCGCCTTCGTCCCCGCCCCGGACACCGACTTCGGCCGCCTGCGCGAGGCCCGCCTCGACGCCCTGGGCGATCTGGTCGAGCAGCACCTGGACACCGACGCCCTGCTCGGCCTGCTGCGCGACGGCCCCGCCCCCGTGCCCTACCTGCCGCCGGGCGCCCCCTCGGCCTGATCCCGCCGGGAACGCTCGGCCTCGGCGGTGATCCAGGCGTCGATCTCCTCCCAGTGCGAGTACAGCCAGCGGACCTGGCTCTCCCGGTCGTCCCTGGGCACCTCGGCCGCCGGCACCCGCCACCACCTGGCCGTGATCCGTGCCGCGTACGGCAGCCTGCGCCACACGTCGCCGATCGTGACCAGGTCGTCCAGGCCGGTGTGCGCGACGAAGACCACGTCGGCCTCCGGGCAGGCGGTGATCGCGGCGATGGCCCCGCCCGGCTTGGGCGGCAGCAGGTGGGTCATGCCGCGCGCCCGCTCAGCCTCCTCGGCCAGGCCCTTGTCCTCCAGCCGGCGGATCGCCAGCCGCCGCCGGCGCGGGGTGAAGTTGCCGCCCTCGGGGAAGATCACCAGCGCGTCGCGGTCGTCCATGGTGGCCGACAGCCGCCGGATCTCCTCGATCACCCGCCCGCGGCCGGACCGCCGCGGCACGAAGGCGTTCGGCAGGCGGTTGACCACGACGTCGAGCGACGGGTCGTACTGGAGGGCGGCCTTCATGACGATCCGCGGGTGCCGCCGGTACACCGCCAGCAGGTGATAGATCAGCAGGAAGGAGTCGCCCGGCCCGGCGTGCCGGGACAGCACCACGATCGGGCGGCTCAGCCGGGCGGCGCGCTCCTGCGGGGTCGGCGCGGGCTCCTCGACGTCCACGGTCAGCCGGAAGATCCGCACCGCCGCCGCGTACACCTTGGCCAGGAACCAGCGGATCAGCGCGTAGTGCCGCTCCTGGCGCCGGGCCCGCCCGAACGCCCCCGACAACCACAGCCCGAGGCAGGCGATGAGCACCGCCGACTCCAGCGTCAGCCAGGCCGCGCCGAACCAGACGAACCGCAGCCCCCTGCGCTGCGGCGGCGGCAGCCGCAAGGACGCCGCGAACGTGACCAGCAGCCACAGCGGCAACGTCACCAGCACCACCACCGTGACCACGACGACGAGCGGAGCCAGGACGATCCGGCGCACGATACGCGGTGGGAACAACGGCGCCTCCCCGAGGTCTGCCTTCCCTGAGGTCCTCCCTTCATCCTCCTCTTGTCCGCAGGTAGCGGGAAGAAGCCTGGTACGCCCGCTCGATGTAGGCGGAGATCTGGGACAGGTCGCGGTAGCGCAGGGTGGACAGCGGCGCGGCGACCCCGGCCGGCAGCACGTGCACCTCCACCCCCGGCGGCAACGTGGCCATCTCCTCGGCGAACCGGTGGCGGCGCGCGATCTCGAACGCCACCATCCCCACCTCCCAGAACCGCCGGGGCGCCGTCAGCGGCCGCTCGATCCGGCCGACGTGCAGCACGTAGACCCGCCTGGCCCCCAGCTGCACGGCCCGGCCGACCGGGATGCTGTGCACCAGCCCGCCGTCGAAGAAGTGCTCCCCGCCGATCTTCACGGGCGGCAGCAGCCCCGGCACCGCGCACGACGCCAGCACCGCCTCCACCAGCGGCCCGCTGGCGAACCAGTGGGCCGCGGCGCGCTCGACCGACGCCGCCACGCACTGGAACGGCACCGCCAGCTCCTCGATCAGCTCCGTGCGCACCGCCGCGGCCAGCACCTCCCGCAGGGGACCGTTGGGGTGCAGGTGGGTGCCGGTCCTGGCCAGCGTGGACAGCCGCGTCACCCACGACCCGGCGAACGCCGTGCGCACGACGTCGGACCGCCACAACGAGGTCAGCCGGTCGACCGCCCGCGCCGGGTCGGCGGCGATGAGCGCGCCGTTGAGCGCCCCCACCGACGTGCCGACGACCACGTCGGGCCGGATGCCGAAGTCGTCGAGCGCCTGGAGCATGCCCACCTCGTGAGCACCCAGCACGCCACCGCCACCGAGCACGAACGCCGTCTCCACGTTCCTCACCCTGCCCAATTCACGGTGCCCATGTCACGGTGCCCATGTCACGGTGCCCATGTCACGGGCCCCTTGCCCGCGGCCCATTCTCGTTGCCGTGTCCCGGAAGGGAACCGGCCGGGACGCTGCCGACTTCGGCCAGTGACCCCGCCGCCGCCCCGGCGGGACGATTCCGGCATGACAGCAGTGGTACAGGCCGAAGGGCTGACCAAGTACTACGGCGGGCGGCGCGGGCTCGAAGACCTCACGCTGGAGATCCGGCCCGGCGAGATCTTCGGCTACCTCGGGCCCAACGGCGCCGGCAAGACCACCACGATCAGGCTGCTCCTCGACGTGATCAGGCCCACCCGCGGCACGGTCCGCGTGTTCGGCCACGACCCGCGCGCCGCCGCCACCCGAGCCCGCATCGGCTACCTGCCCGGCGAGCTGGCGCTCGAAGGCCGCGACCGGGCCCGCGACTACCTGGCCTTCCTCGGCCGCGTGCGCGGCGGGGTGCCGGGCAGCCGCATCGAGGAGCTGGCCGAACGGTTCGACGCCGACCTGTCGGTGCCGATGCGCAAGCTCTCCAAGGGCAACAAGCAGAAGGTCGGGCTGATCCAGGCGTTCATGCACGAGCCGGAGTTCCTCATCCTCGACGAGCCGACCAGCGGGCTCGACCCGCTCGTCCAGCAGGAGTTCCTGGCCATGGTCCGGGAGGTGCGGGCGGCCGGCCGGACCGTGCTCATGTCCTCGCACGTGCTGGCCGAGGTGGAGAGCGTCTCCGACCGGGTCGGCATCGTCCGCGCGGGCCGCCTGGTGACCGTGGAGAACGTGGCCGCGCTGCGCGAGAAGGCCGTACGCCGGATGGAGCTGCACTTCGACGCCCCGGTGCCGGCGTCGGCGTTCGAGCGCCTGCCGGGGGTGCGCGACCTGCGCGTGGAGGGCGCCAGCGTTCGGTGCACGATCGACGGCCGCCCGGACGCCCTGGTCAAGGCCGCCGCCCGGTTCACCGTCGTGCACCTGGTCAGCGCCGAGCCCGACCTGGAAGAGATCTTCCTGACCTACTACAGCGAGGAGGACCGGCACCATGATCACCAAGAGTCTGCGTGACCACCGCCGGGCCCTGATCTGGTGGACCGTCGGCATCAGCGCGTTCATGGCCCTCTACATCAGCATCTTCCGGAGCGTCAGCCAGGACCCGAGGACGTTCAACCAGCAGGCCCTGGCCAAGTACCCCGGCCCGCTCAGGGACCTCATGGGCGGCATGCCCGACCTGGCGCTCGGCGTCAACTTCCTGCAGACGGTCGTCTACCAGCTCTTCGTCCCGATGTTGTTCGTCGTGCTCGCCACCATGATGGCCAACCGGGCGATCGCCCAGCCGGAGGAGGCCGGGACGCTGGAGCTCGTCGTCACGCTGCCGGTGGACCGCAAGCGGCTGGTGCTCCAGCGGTTCTGCGCGCTGGCGCTGGCGCTGCTGGCGGTGTTCGCCGTGACGCTGGCCGTGGCGTGGGCGGCCGGTGACGCGGCCGAGCTCGGGGTGCCGTTCGACCGCGTCCTGGCCGCGCACGTCGGGGTGCTGCTGCTCGCGCTGTTCTTCGGGACCGTGGCCCTGACCGTGGGCGCGGTGACCGGCCGCAGGATGGTCGCCTCGGCCGTCGTCGGCGTGTGGGTGGCGGCCGGGTACATCGTCGTCACGCTCGGCCGCGGCGTGGCGGCCATCGCCTGGCTGAAGTGGCTCTCGCCGTTCCACTACTACGCCGAGGGCCGGCCGCTCTATGAGGGCCTGCCGGTCGGGGACTACCTTGTGCTGGCGGGAGCGACGGCAGTGCTCGTGCTCACCGCGATCCTGTCCTTCGACAGGCGTGACGTAGGAGTGTGATGGTGCTCTCCAGGATGCCCGCCGACCTGCTCGGCGGGCATCGTCAGGTGCTGGCCGGGGCGGCCGCCGGGCGTCCGCCCTCGCGGGCGGCGCTCGACGCCTGCCGCGCCGACGGCACGCGCGCCGCCGAACAGGGCGTCCCGCTGCGCACGCTGGTCGACGGCGCGCTCGCCGCCGCCGAGGGGCTGCCGGACGTGCTGCCCGCGCTGCGCAGGGCCGTCTCGGCGCTCATGGAGGGGTACGAGCTGGCCCAGCTCGCCGCCCTCAGGGGCGAGGAGACGGCCCGCAGGGAGTTCGTGGACGACCTGCTCCAGGGACGGGCCGAGCGGCTGGCCGAACGGGCCGAGCACTTCGGCCTCCGGCTGGCCGAGTCGTACGTGGTGGCCGCCGCCCGCGGGCTGCGCGACGGGGACCAGGACCGCATCGAGCGCGACCTGATCGCCCGGTTCGGCTCGCACAACGTGCTGGTGGCCGTGCGCGAGGGCCTGCTGGTGTGCGTCGTGCCCGCCACGCTGCCCGCCGCCGTGGGGGAGTTCACCCACCACGTACGCGCCCGCTTCCCGGCCGGGTGGCGGGTCGGCGTGGGACGGCCGCACCGCGGGCCGGGCGGCGTCGTGACCTCCTTCAGGGAGGCGGCCGGCGCACTGGAGCTGGCCGACGCGCTGCGGCTCACGCTCGACGTGGTCAAGGCCGCCGACCTGCTGGTCTTCCCCGTGCTGCTGCGCGACCGCGGCGCGATCGAGGACCTGGTGACCAGCGTGCTGAGCCCGCTGCTGCACGCCAGGGGCGGACACGAGCCGCTGGTCGAGACGCTGGAGGCGGTCTTCGCCGCGCACGGCAACCAGGCGGCGGCCGCCCGCAGGCTGCGGATCAGCCCGCGGGCGGTGACGTACCGGCTGGAACGCATCCGCCGGCTGACCGGCTTCTCACCCGACGACCCCACCCAGCGCTTCACCCTGGAGACCGCGGTCCTGGGCGCGCGGCTGCTGGACTGGCCGTGGGATCAGTCGTGAAGGGCGAGCCGGAGCCCGAACCCGACGATGACCACGCCGGTCACCCGGTCGAGGATCCGCCGTACCCGGGCCGACCGCAGGACGTCGCTCATCAGCGAGGCGAACCCGATCAGCACCGCGCTCCACGCCAGCCCCTCGGCCACGTGCACCCCGGCCAGCAGCAGCCCCATCGCCGCGTGCGGCGCGCCGGCCGGGATGAAGTGCGGCAACATCGCCACGTAGAACGCCCCGACCTTGGGATTGAGCAGGTTCGTGAGCAGGCCGCGCCGGAACCCCTTGCCGAAGCCGAACGCCCGCTGCCCGTCCTCCTCCTCGCCCGCCCGCGCCTTGGCGAGCAGCATGCGCACCCCCATCCACACCAGGTACGCCGCCCCCGCCCAGCGCAGGACGTCGTAGGCGAACCGCGAGGCCGCCAGCAGCGCCGACAGCCCCGCCGCGGTGAGCACGCCCCAGACCAGCGTGCCGAGCTGGATGCCCAGCACCACCCCCCAGGCCGCCCGCCTGCCGGTGAGCAGCGACGTGCGCAGGGTGAGAGCCGTGTCGAGCCCCGGCGTGATCGTCAGGAGCGCGACGACGGCAGCGAACGACCAGACCGCCGAAGTGATGTCCACAAGGGGCGAGCGTAGCGCTAGGGAATCAACAGCAACTTTCCGGTCGTACGCCGGGCGGCCAGGTCCTCGTGGGCCCGTCGCGCCTCGGCCAGCGGGTAACGCTCGGACACGCTGATCCTGAGCTGGCCGGAGGAGATCCAGCCGAACAGGTCGGCGGCCCGCCAGAGCAGCTCCTCCCGCTCGGCGACGTAATGGACGAGCGTGGGCCTGGTCAGGAAGAGCGAGCCGGCGCGGTTGAGCACCTGCGGATCGAACGGCGGGACCGGGCCGCTGGCCGCGCCGTAGAGGGCCATGAGCCCGCGCGGGCGCAGCGCCTCCAGGCCGCCGTCGAACGTCGTTTTGCCGACGCCGTCGTAGACGACGTGGATCCGGCCGCGCAACGCGTCGGCGAACTCGTCGTAGCCCAGCACCTCGTCCGCCCCGGCCGCGCGGGCCAGCTTCTCCTTCTCCGGCGTGGAGACCGTGCTGTAGACCTTGGCGCCGCGCAGCTTGGCGACCTGGATCAGCAGCTGGCCCATGCCGCCGGCGCCGGCGTGCACCAGCACCTGGTCGCCCTCCTTGACCTGGTACGTCGAGTGGGTGAGGTAGTGGGCGGTCATGCCCTGGAGCATCGCCGCCGCCGCCAGCTCGGCGGACACGCCGTCGGGCACCGGCACCAGCCGGTCGGCCGGCACCACGGCCTTCTCCGCGTAGCTTCCCAGCACGCCGGCCCACGCCACGGTGTCGCCGACGGTCAGCCCGTCCACCCCCGGGCCGACGGCCGAGACCACCCCGGCGCCCTCGGACCCGATCGGGGTCGGCACCGGCAGCGGGTAGGCGCCGGAACGGTGGTAGATGTCGATGAAGTTGACCCCGCTGGCCGCGACGTCGACCACGACCTCCCCGTCACCCGGCGCCGGATCGGGACGCTCGACGTATTCGAGAACCTCTGGACCGCCCTGGGCGGAGACGATGATGGCATGCATACCCCCAGTCAACTCCGCCCCGGCCGCCCCCCGCCACCCCGCCCCCACCACACCGCCAGCAGCCCCCGGGGCCGGCATCACCCGCCACGCCCACCGGCCCCCACCCCCGCAGCTCACGGGCCGACCGCACCCGCCACCGGCCGGACGGGGCCGCTACCGGCCGGACGGGGCCACCACCGGCTGGGCGCGGCCGTCACTGGTTGGGTGTGGTTGAGGCGGGGATGATGCGGGCCAGGGCGCCGGCTTCGAGGGCCACCCAGATCGCGCCGTCGGGCCCGACCGTCAGCCCGTGCGGCTCGCTGCCTCCGGCGGCGCCCGGCTCGCCCTGCCCAGCGGCCTCCGGCTCGCCCTGCTCGGCGGCCTCCGGCTCGTCCTGCCCGGCGGTCGCGGACGGCGGCACCGAGGACGGCGGCAGCGGCACCGAGGGCAGCGGGTGCTCCTCGATCGCGCCGTCGACCGTGATGCGGCCGAGACGCCCGGCGGCCCACTCGGTGAACCAGAGCGCGCCGTCGGGACCGGCCACGATGGCGTGCGGACGGCAGGCCCGATCGGGCAGCGGGAACTCGGTGATCTTGCCGGCCGGATCGATCCGGCCCACCTGCCCCGCGCCGATCTCCACGAACCACACCGCCCCGTCGGGCCCGAGCGTGATGCCCACGGGGCCGGCCCCCTCGGTGGGCAGCGGATGCACGGTGACCTCCCCGGACATCGAGATCCGGCCGACGGCGTGACCCTGGTTGATCGAGAACCAGAGCGCGTCGTCGCCGCCCACCGTGATGAAGGCGGGCATGCCGCCCTCCACCGGCACGTCGAAGTCGGAGCGCGCGCCGTCGGCGCCGATGCGCCCGATGCGCCCGCTGCCCATCTGGGTGAACCACATCGCCCCGTCCGGCCCGGCGACGATCCCGTACGGCGAGTCGGCCGGGTACGCGGTGACCTGGCCGTCGCCGGTGATGCGGCAGACCCGGCCGCCCTTGCCCTCGGTGAACCACACCGCGCCGTCGTGGCCGGGCACGATCACGCCGGGCTGCCCGTCGGCCGGGTCGAGCTGGTGGATCACCGGTTCTTGCCCCGGCACCAGCCTGCCGACACGGCCCTGATGGACGAGCGTGAACCACAGCGCGCCGTCGGTGGCGGTGGCCACGCCGTAGGGCGAGCCTGCGGAAATCATGGTCAACATAGGTGTCCCCCTGTCAGTCGGATCTCGGTGCCCGTGAAGCGGCGCCTCAGCGCCCGGTCGTGCGTGACCATGACCACCGCCCCCTGGTAGGCGGCGAGCGCGTGGTCGAGCTCGTCGGCCAGGACGGGCGACAGATGGTTGGTCGGCTCGTCGAGCAGCAGCAGGTCGTGCTCCCCGATGAGCAGCCTGGCCAGCGACAGCCGGCGCCGCTGGCCGACCGAGAGCTCGCCCACCCGCCGGTCGAGCGCGTGCGCGGGGAAGAGGCCGGTGTCCAGCAGGGCCGCGCGCCGCTCGTCGGCGTAGCCGTCGTGCCCGAACGCGGCAAGCACGGGCAGGCCGGGGTCGAGGTCGTCGTCCTGGGCGAGGTGGCCGGCCCGGCACTCGGCGCGCTCGGCCAGCACCCGCAGCAAGGTGGACTTGCCCGCCCCGTTGGGCCCGCTCACCAGCACCCGCTCGCCCGGCCGGACGGTCAGCGACTCGACGTGGAGCCGGTCGCCGACGTGCACGTCACGCAGCTCCACCAGAGGCGCGGGCGTGACCGGCCCGCCGCCCGCCGGATCGCCGCCCGTTGGATTGGCGCCCGCCGGACCACCGCCCGCCGGACCACCGCCCGCCGGACCACCGCCCGCCGGATCGCCGCCCGTCGGATTGGCGCCCGCCGGGCCGTTGCCCGTCGGAGCGGGAGCGCGGAAGGCGGCCCGGAAGCGGAGCGGGGCCGGCGGGCGGGGGACGGGGTCCTCCTCCAGGCGGCGCAGCCGCTCGTGGGCGTTGCGCACGCGGGTGGCCACCGAGCTCTGGACGCGGCCCGCGTTGCGGTCGTAGGCCATCTTGTTGTTGTCCTTCATGGCCCGCCCGGCCGCCACGCGGTGGGCGGTGGTGGCGGCGTGCTCACGCACCTGCCGGACCTCCTCGCGCCAGGCCGCGTACGCCTGCTCCCACCGAGCCCGCGCCGCCGCCTTGGCGGCCAGGTAGCCGCTGTACCCGCCGCCGAACCGGGTGACGGCCCCCTCCTCGACCTCCAGGACGGCGGTGGCCACCCGGTCGAGGAAGACCCGGTCGTGGGAGACCACGACCACCGGCCCCCGGTGACCGCGCAGCCGCTCTTCGAGCCAGGTCAGCGCCGGCTCGTCGAGGTGGTTGGTCGGCTCGTCGAGCAGCAGCGTGGCGGGGTCGGCGGCCAGCACGCAGGCCAGACCCAGCCGGGCGCGCTCGCCGCCCGACAGGCTCGACAGCACCCGGTCGCGGGCGACGTGCGCCAGGCCGAGGCCGTGGAGGGCCTTGTCGACGCGCGCGTCGGCCGCGTAGCCGCCGCGGGCCTCGTAGGCGGTCAGCAGCTCGCCGTATTCGCCCATGACGTCGTCGGTGAGCGCCGACTCCAGCTCGCGCAGCCTTCGCTCCATGGCCCGCAGGCCGGCCAGCGCGTGGTCGACCGCCTGTTGGACGGTGTGACCGGGCGGCAGGCCGAGCGTCTGGCCGAGGTGACCGACATCGCAGACATCGCCGGTGACGCCGATGCCGCCGGCGGTCACGCCGCCGGTGGCCTCGCCCGGGACGCCGCCGGTGATGGTGATCTCGCCGTCGTCGGGCTGTTCGACGCCCGCCAGCAGGCGGAGCAGGGTGGACTTGCCGGAGCCGTTCTCGCCGACGACGGCCAAGCGCTCGCCGGGACCCACGGACAGGGACACATCGGTGAGCACGACGCGGTCGCCGTACGACTTGCCGAGCCTTCGAACGTTGATCAGGATGGAACTCCAATCGCAACTGTTGTAGCGTTAGTCTGACACAAGTGAAGCCGCAAACGCAACTGGAGTAGTTTTTGGAAACTGGCAGACGTCCGGGAGGGCGCAGCGCGCGAGTTCGCGACGCCGTGCGCCAGGCGACCCTGGCCGAGCTGGCGGCCCATGGATTCCGCGGCCTGACGGTCGAGAACGTGGCCGAGCGGTCAGGCGTGCACAAGACCACCGTCTACCGGCGGTGGGGCAACGTGGAGGGCCTCATCTCCGACGCCCTGGAGCTGGCCAGGGACGAGCCGTGGCCGATCCCCGACACCGGCAGCGTCGAGGGCGACCTGCGGGCGGTCGTCCAGCTCGTGCGCGGCGGGTTCGCCGACCCGGAGCTGGGGCCGGTGTCGTCGGCGTTCGTGGCGGCGGCCGTCCAGAGCCCGGAGGCGGCGCGGGCCCTGCACGAGTTCTTCGCCGCCCGGCACGACCAGTCGGCCGAGGTGGTGCGGCGCGCGATCGCCCGCGGCGAGCTGCCCGACGTCGTCGACGTCCGGGAGGTGATCAGGGTGGCCGTCGCCCCGGTCTACTACCGGCTGTTCGTCGCGCACGAGCCGGTGAGCGAGCGGGACGCCGACCGCGCCGCCGACGCCGCCCTGGCCGCCGCCCGCGCCGGAATCCTCTGAGCCCCCGATCAGAGCAGCACCTGGAAAAGGGGCCCGACGGGGGCGGCCGCCTGGAAGGGGCGGCCGCAGGGCTGGTCAGGGGCGCCGGGTGCGGAACCGGTCGAGGAAACGCCGGGCCTTCTCCTGGTTCTGCGGGTCTCTGGCCATGCGCTTGGCCTTCTCGACGGTCTGCCTGCCTTCAGGGCTGCGCAGGTACGCGCGCACCCGGTCCATGAGCTTCGCCATGCACATCCCCTACCCCGATGACCGCCGGGAACGCGGGCCCGCCGGTCTAGGGCTCCTTCTGCCCCCGCAGCTCGAAGTCGTCGAACGTCATCTTCAGCAGCGACTGGGTGTCCTTGGGCGTACGCGCGAACAGCCCGACGTACCCGTTGCCGAGCCCGTTGGGGTCGTCGGCCTGCTGCACCCGCTTGTCGTTCACCCACATCGTCAGCCGCACCCCGGCGCCGCGCTGCTCGCACGAGGCCACGATGCGCATCCGGCCCTCCGGCTTGGCCACCTTGGCGGGCTGGGTCAGCGTGCCGCCCGCGCCGTCGTACACGCGGCGGATCCGGGCGTTCCCCTCGGTGTCGAGGCCGAACTCGTAGTAGGTGTCGTCGTCGTCGGAGTTGTGGCAGTACAGGCCGTACTCGCCGTTGCCCGCGTACTCCCCGACCTCGGCGGTGACGCCGACGACCACCGACGACGGCAACATCGGCGTGGGCGTGGCCGAGGGGTCGGGGGTGGTCGTGGGCGTGGCGACGAGGAAGGGGATGGGGGCCTTGGCCCGCTGTTCCTCGCGGCCGTCCTCCACGTCGAGCCCGTACGTGCCGTCCGCGCGGTAGCCCTTGCTGCCCGTGGCGTCGGGGTCGTACGTGCCCGGCCAGCCGCCGGAGGTCTGCGTGAAGTCCTCCCGGTACAGGACGCCCAGGTCGTCGGGCGGCCCGCCCGGGGTGAGCACCGCCCAGGCCGTCGCCGCGCCGGCCACCAGCACCGCCGCGGCGGCCGCGCCGATCCCGATCAGCCTGCCGCGCCGCTTCGCCGCCGTGCCGGCCGCCGTGTGGGCCGCCGTGTGGGCCGCCGTGTGGGCCGCTGTGCCGGCTGCCGTGGGCGCGACATCGGTGAACGGCGTGGTGGCGTGCTGCCAGGCCACCTGCACGGTGTGCGCCGCCTGCTCGGGCGCCGCCGAGCGGCCCACGAGGTGGTCGAGGAGCTGCTGAGCGGTGGGCCGCGCGGCCGGGTCCTTGCGCAGCGCGGCCCCGACCAGCTCGCGCAGGCCGGGATCGACGTCGTCGAGGCGGGGCTCGGCGTTGAGCACCTGGTAGACGATGGAGGGCAGCGTGTCGCCGCCGAACGGCGCCCGCCCGCTCGCCGCGAACGCGATCAGGCAGCCCCACGAGAACACGTCGCAGGCGGGCGAGACCGGCTCGCCACGCAGCACCTCGGGGGCCATGTACCGGGGCGTGCCGACCAGCTCGCCGGTGCCGGTGACGCCGCCCAGCGTGTCGAGCGCCCGCGCGATGCCGAAGTCGATCACGCGCGGCCCGACGGGGGACAGCAGCACGTTCGACGGCTTGAGGTCGCGGTGGACCACCGCGGCGCCGTGGATGGCGGTGAGCGCGGTGGCCACGCTGACCGCCAGCGCGTCGAGGCTGGACCCGCGCAGCGGTCCCGACCGGCGGACGGCCTCCTCCAGGTTGGGGCCGGGCACGTACTCGGTGACCACGTAGAGCAGGTCGCCGTCGAGCGCGGCCTCGAGCACCGCGGCGGTGCAGAACCTGCGGACGCGGCGAGCGGCGTCGGCCTCCCGGCGGAAGCGCATCCGGAACTGCTCGTGCTGACTGAGCTCCGGATTGATCACCTTGATGGCGACCTGCTGCCCGGCGGGATCCTCGGCGAGGTGGACCGTGCCCATGCCACCCCGCCCGAGCACGCTCAGCAGCCGGTAGCGCCCGATCTGGGATATTTCACCGCTCACGGCGGCCCAGCTTACCGATTGGCGGCTATCGCCCGCAGGACGCGCACGCGCCGCGCGTACGCCGCGCGTACGACCAGGCCGCCCCGGCCATCCCGGCGCCCCACACCACGTACCCGGGCACGGCCACCCAGAAGAACGCCTCGGGCAGATCGCCGCCGGAGAACGGCACGCCCCCGCTGAGCCGTTCGGCGGCCATCTGCCCGAGCGCCACCCCGAAGTAGGCCAGCAGCCCGCCGGACACCCCCACCCCGGGCCACAACACCAGCCGGCGCGGCACCGGACGCCCGGCCAGCCACGGCACCCATCCCGGCCACACCCGCCCGAACCGGTGGACGAGCGCCAGCGGCAGCAACGTCCCGGCGAGCAGGAACTCGATCTCGAACGCCACCGCCCCGGCCCGGTACGGCACGACGTCGAACCCGACGGCCGCCTGCGCCGCGATCCGCGCCAGGCAGCCGGCCACGGAGACGTAGGCCGCGGCGAAGGCCCACCCCGGCGTACGCGCGAGCACCCGGGACGAACGCCGCCCGCACGCCGCGCAGGCCCCCGCGGCCCGCCGCCGGTAGGCCGCGGCGGACCGCCAGAGCAGCACCCCCGAGCCCACGCAGGCCGCCTTGCTGAGCGCCCCCGCCCACGAGAACGGCATGCCGAGCCCCGGGACGACCGCGGACACCACGTCGAGCAGCAGCAGCGCCCCCGACACGTTGAGCGCGCCGCCCACCGCCCACGCCAGCGCCGGCGGCGCCCATCCCAGCGGGCCGTCCGGGCGCGCGGCCATCAGGCCGACCAGCGCCGCCGCGGCCGCCGCGCACAGGCCCACCGCGGCCCAGCCGGTGAACACGATCAGGTCCGACCCGATCGGCGACATCCGCTCGGGCATGTGGCCGAGCTCCCAGTAGACGCGCAGGCCGCCGTAGAGGACGACCAGCGCGAGCGCGACGGCGGGCGTCCTGACAATCTTCACGTGCGGGGTCATGCACGACATCCTGCCGACGCCCGCGGGCCCGTCCCTCCCCTGCGGGAGGCGGGCTCATCCCCCGTGCGGGGGAGCGCCGCGCAGCCCGGCCCGCACCCGGCCCAGCCCGTGTGCGGGGTCCACCACCAGCACGCGGCAGCCCGCGGCGGTGGCCGCGGCCACGCCCGCCGGGCTGTCCTCGACGGCCACGCACCGCGCCGGGGCCACCCGCAGCCTGCGGGCCGCCTCCAGGTACGGGTCCGGGTGCGGCTTGCCCCGGACGGTGTCCTCGTCGGCGATCACCAGGTCGAACGCGTGCCCGAGCCGGGGCAGCACGAGCTCCGCGATGCTGCGGGGGGAGGCGGTCACCAGAGCGGTCGGGACGCCCGCCGCGGCCAGCTCGGCCAGCAGCTCCGGCGCCCCCGGCACGACCGTCAGCCCGGTCCTGACCCGCTCGGCGAACGCCTCGGTGAGCGCGCCCGCCACCCCTTCCGCGCTCGTCCCGCCGCTCGCTCCACTGACCCCGTCCACCAGGTACGCGGCCGTGTCGCCCACCGTGCGGCCCGTCACGTGCGGCGCGTCGGCGGCCGTCAGCGCCCGGCCCAGCGACCGGGCCACCGACGCCGCGGCCTGCCACCAGAGCCCTTCGGTGTCCACCAGCGTGCCGTCCATGTCGAACAGAACCGCGTCCGGCGTGCCGTTCACACAGGACAGGGCCGCGTCCGGCGTGCCGTCCGCAGAGGACAGGGCCGCGTCGGCGGGCCTGTCAGGCATCGGCCGACAACACCGGCGCGGGCGCCGTCACCGTACGGGCGGCCACCAGCACCGGACGCTCCACCAGCCGGACCGTGACGCGGGCCCCCGCCCCCAGCCGGGCCGCCTCGTGCCCCGGCACGTCGGCCAGCACCTCGCCGCCCTCCAGCGACAGCCGCAGCCGCACCGAGGCGCCCCGGAAGGACGCGGCCAGCACCTCGGCGCCGCCCTCCGGGTCGGGCGTGACCCGGACGGCCTCGGGCCGGATCAGCACATCCACGTCGGGCTCGGCGGGCGCCGGGCCGTCCACGGGGAGGAGCTGGCCGAGCACGGTGACGCCGTCCCCGGACAGCCGCCCGGCCAGGTGGTTCATGGCCCCGACGAACTCGGCGACGAACGGCGTGGCCGGCCGGTCGTAGACCTCGGCGGGCGGCCCGCACTGCTCCAGCCGTCCCTCGCGCAGCACTGCGACCCGGTCGGCGATCGACAGGGCCTCCTCCTGGTCGTGGGTGACGAAGACGGTGGTGATGCCGAGGTCGAGCTGCAACCGGCGGATCTCCTCGCGCAACGTCACCCGCACCTTGGCGTCGAGCGCCGACAGCGGCTCGTCCAGCAGCAGCACGCGCGGTTCCAGCGCGAGCGCGCGGGCCAGGGCGACGCGCTGCTGCTGGCCGCCGGAGAGCTGGTGCGGGAAACGGTCGGCGTGGGTGGGGAGGCCGACGAGTTCGAGCAGCTCGGCGGCCCTGGCGTGCCGGACGGCCGCGGGCGCCTTGCGGACGCGCAGGCCGAAGGCCACGTTGTCGCGGGCGTTGAGGTTGGGGAAGAGCGAGTAGGACTGGAAGACCATCCCGGCGTCGCGCTTGTTGGCGGGCACGTTCGTGATGTCCTTTCCGTCCAGCAGCACCGCGCCGGAGTCGGGCCGCTCGAACCCGGCCACGCAGCGCAGCGCCGTCGTCTTGCCGCAGCCCGACGGCCCCAGCAGGGCGACGAACTCGCCGGGGGCGATGGTCAGGTCGAACCCGTCGAGCGCGACCGTCCTGCCGAACACCCGGCGCAGCCCGCGGAACTCCACCGCAGCGGTCATGATTTCTTCCTTCCACTGAAGACGGTGGAGACGGCGAGCAGCAACGCCCAGATGAGCAGCAGGCTGAGGATGGAGACCGCGACGGACAACTGCCCCTTGGAGCCGGAGACGGTCACGATCCAGACCGCGAACGGCTCGTAGCCGAGCAGGCTGGCCACCGTGTACTCGCCCAGCACCAGCGCGAGCGTCAGGAACGACGCGCTGGCCAGGGCCGAGCGCAGGTTCGGCACCACGACCCGCAGCAGCACGTGCGGCCAGGACGCGCCCAGGTTCCGGGCGGCCTCGACCAGCGTGCGCACGTCCATGGTGCGCAGCCCGGCGTCCAGCGAGCGGTAGACGAACGGCAGCACCAGCACGACGTACGCGAGCACGAGCACGACGGGGAACCCCGGGTCCTGGATCGCGATCAGCGTGCCCCAGAACGGCGTCGGCGCCAGGATGTCGGCCCCGTCACGCAACGAGGTCGTCAGCCCGGCCACGAACGTGATCGGCGGCACCACCAGCGGCAGCGTGCACAGCACCTCCATCACCGGCCGCAGCCGCGGCGCGAACAGCCGTACGGCCAGCATGGCCGGCAGCGCCAGCAGCAGGACCAGCACGATCGTCGCGGCGGCCAGCGACAGCGACAGCAGCAGCGAGCGCGCGAAGCCCTCGGCCGTCAGCAGCTCGCCGTAGGCGGAGAACGAGACCCCGGTGGCCGGGTTGTGCACCGTGTACCAGAGCGAGGCGCCGAGCGGGATCAGGAAGTAGGCCGCGGCCAGGGCGAACACCAGGCCGCGCCACCAGCGGGGCCGGGCGGGCGCCTTCGCCGCCGCCGCGGCGACGGGCTCCAGCCCGGTCAGCGCAGCCATCGGGAGCTCCTCCTCTGCAGCGGCAGGTAGATCGCCATCACCAGCCCGGCCACCACGATCATGTCCAGGCTGAGCGCCAGCGCGATGTTCTCGTAGCCGACCAGCACGTCACCGGTCAGCGCGCTGGCGATCTTCAGGGTGACCAGCGGCACGACGGTGCCCACCATGGCGTTGGCGGTCGCGTACGCCGAGAACGCCGATCCGAACAGCAGCACCACCCCGCCCAGCATCGCGGGCGCGAGCACCGGCAGCGCGACGAGACGCCAGTAGTGCCAGGCGGTCGCGCCGCTGTTGGCGGCGGCCTCGCGCCACTGGGGCCTCAGCCCGTCCAGCGCGGGCGCCATGACCAGCACCATCAGCGGGATCGCGAAGTACAGGTAGACGATCACCAGCCCCCAGAACGTGTACAACGACCCCGAGGGCAGCCCCACCAGGCCGCTGATCACGCCCGAGTTGCCCAGCGTGGCGATCCAGAAGAACGCCAGGGGCACCCCGCCGAAGTTGGCCAGCACGCCCGAGGCGGTCAGCACGGCCTCGCGCAGCAGCGTGAAGCGCGAGGTCACCACGGCGTAGGCGAGGAACGTGCCGAGGACGGCCCCGGCCAGCGCCACCACGGCCGACAGCTTGACGCTCCCGGCCATGGCGACCAGGTAGCCGCCCTGGAGGCTCTGCGCGAGGTTGGCCAGGCTCGGCCGTCCCTGGACGGTGAAGGCCCCCGCGACCAGCGCGACCGCCGGGACCCCGAAGACGAGGGCGAAGAAGGCCAGCAGGGGCAGGGCGCCGGCCCAGCCCCTGGAACGCGGGCGGGTCATCCCGAGATCGCGGCGTCCCAGCCGCTGGCCAGCTTGGCCTTGGCCGCGTCGACCTGCTCGGGCGTGGGGAACTCGGGCGTGCCCTCGACCTGGGGCAGCTTCGCGGCCAGCGCCTTGTCCACCGTGCCGTCGGAGGTCATGGACGGCAGCAGCACCGGACGGGCGAAGCCCTTGAGGTAGAGGTTCTGGCCCTCGGCGCTGTAGAGGTACTCCTGCCACAGCCTGGCCGCCGCCGGGTGCGGGGCGTCCTTGTTGATCGCCTGGGCGTACATCTGGAAGTACTTGCCGTCGGTCGGCACGTTCACCTTCCAGTCGAGGCCCTTGGCGGCCATCTGGGGGGCGTAGGCGGCGTTGTTGTAGTCCCAGTCGATGCTGATCTGGGTCTCGCCCTTCTCGATGGTCGCCGGGGTCGTCTCGACCGGGTTGTAGTTGCCGGCGTCCTTGAGCTTCTTGAAGAAGTCGATGCCGGGCTGGATGTCGTCGAAGGAGCCGCCGCTGGCGATCGCGGCGGCGTACACGCCGGCGAAGGCCGAGCCGGACTTGGTGGGGTTGCCGTTCATCGCGACCTTGCCCTTGTACTCGGGCTTGAGCAGGTCGGCGTAGCTGGTCGGGCAGTTGGCGATCTTCTTGGCGTCGCAGCCGATCGAGACGTAGCCGCCGTAGTCGTTGGTCCAGAGCCCGGTCGGCTCCTTCTGCCCCTCGGGGATCTTGTCGAACGACTGCACCTTGTACGGCGCGAACAGCCCTTCCTCGGCGCCGCTGATCGCGAACGACTGGCCGAGGTCGAGCACGTCGGGCGCGCGGTCCTGGCCCTTGCGGGTCTTGACGGCGTTGATCTCGTCCGCGCTGGCCGCGTCGGGCGTCTCGCTCTCGATCTTGATGCCGTACTTGGCCTCGAACGACTTGATGATCTCGCCGTAGTTGGCCCAGTCGGGCGGCAGCGCGATGACGTGGAGGTTGCCCTCCTTCTTGGCGGCCTCGACGAGCTTGTCGAAGCCGCCGAAGTCGGCGGCGGAGGCGGCGGTCGCCGCGTTCGCCCCGCCTTCGGCCGTCTTGGTGGTCTGCTGGCTGCTCGGGGCGGCGCCACACGCCGCGGTGACAACGGTAAGGGCCGCGATGACGCCGGCCGCACGGGCGCGAGGTGTGAACACGTCGCCTCCACTCTCCGGGGGGTGTGGAAAGAACTTAGGGGAACTTGTACAAACAAGCGAGCACCAGTAAGTCGCATAAACATTGCTCTTTCGTGAATGGAGAAGGTCGCGAATGGTTGCGCGCTATGAACGGATAGCCGCTGAGCTGCGTGATGACATCCTGGCGGGCGCGTACCCGGTCGGCTCCCAGCTTCCGAGCGAGGCCGAGCTGGCCACCCGGCACCGGGCGGCGCGCGGGACCGTGCGGCAGGCGGTGGCCGTGCTGGTCGCCGAGGGGCTGGTGGGATCGAGGCAGGGCGCCAGGCGCATCGTGCTCGGCAACGCGCGCAGCCAGAGCTTCGCCGAGCTGCACAGCTTCGCCCAGTGGGCCAGGGCCAACGGCTACCGCATCGGCGGCCAGGTGATCTCCCAGCGCCGCCGGGCCGCCACCGCGCCCGAGTCGGCCAGGTTCGGCGGGGACGAGGTGCTGGAGGTGCTGCGCCTGCGCTCGCTGGAGGGCGAGCCGGTCCTGGTCGAGCGGACCGTCTACGCCGAGTGGGTGGCTCCCGCCGTCGAGGCGCTGGCCGCCGACTGCGCGTCCGTCACCGAGGCCCTGTACGAGTCCGTCGGCCTGATCTTCGCCTACGGCGAGCACCTCATCGACGCCGTGCCCGCCGGCGCCGGGGACGCCCGGCTGCTGGGCGTGCGGCGCGGCAGCCCGCTCCTGCGCCAGCGCCGCGTCACCACCACGCACGAGGGCCGCCCGGTGGAGTCCTCCGACGACCGCTACCGGGCGGGCAGCGTCACCTTCAGCATCCGCAACTCGATCGGCGCCAACCCCCTGACGCGGCGGGCGGGCGACTTGCGCTTCGGGCCGTAAGAACATATGTTCGATACATAAGCGCCCGTCTTCCCCCGGGTGGCTCAGCAAAGGAACCAGAGCCGCGGGGAGAAGCGTCTTGAGCAGACTCTATGGCGATCCGATAGAGGTGTGGACCAGAGACGGCGAGCCGACCCAGTTCGTCTGGCGCGACCGGCTCTACCTCGTCCGCAACGTGCTCGACCACTGGGTCGTGGCGCGCGAGTGGTGGAAGACCGGCGAGGGCGACCCCGGCGAGCGCCGCTTCTGGCGGGTGGAGGCGAGCCCGGGACGCGAGGTCGGCTCGTACGAGCTGCGCTACGACACCGCCGGCGACGGCTGGCTGCTGCTGCGGGCGTGGGACTGATGGCGCCCCCGTTCCCGCACCTCGACGTGGCCTCGGCCTACTCCATGAGGTACGGCACCGCCTTCCCGCACGCCCTGGTGGAACGGGCCGCAGAACACGGCATGGACATCCTCGCGCTGACCGACCGCGACGGGCTCTACGGCGCGGTCAAGCACGTCCAGGCGTGCGCCGACGCCGGGATCGCCCCCGTGGTCGGCGTGAACCTGGCGCTCGACGTCCCGGCCGTCCCGGCGGCGCCCGGCATGCGCGCGCCGCGGCCCAGGACCGGGCCGGCCGCCGAGGACCGGATCACCGTGCTCGCGCGCTCCGGCGGCTGGTCGCGGCTGTGCCGCCTGGTCACCGCCGCGCACGCCGCCAGTGAGCGCGGCGCGCCCAAGGCGACCCGCGAGCTGGTCGGCGCCTGGGCCGGCCCGGCGGGCGGCGACCACGGGTTCGGCGCCGAGGACGGGCTCGTGGTGCTGCTCGGGCCGCGCTCCGACGTCGGCCGCGCGATCGCCGAACGCCGCGACGAGCAGGCCAGGACGCTGCTCGGCCGGTGGCGCGCCGCCGTCCCCGGCGTGGTGATCGAACTGGTCGACCAGTACGGCTTCCGCGACGCCACCACGGCCGTCCGCATGCTCGGCCTGGCCGAGTCCGCCGGCGTGCCGGCCGTGCTGACCAACGCCGTCCGCTACCTCGACCCGGCCGACCACCAGGTCGGCGACGTGCTCGACGCGGCCCGCCGGCTCGTCCCGCTGCACCCGCGGCACCTGGAGAGCACCACCTCGCACGCCTACCTCAAGAGCACCAAGGAGATGTGGCAGGTGGCGGCCAAGGTCTGCGGCGCCGACCGGGAGCGGGTGGCCCGGCTGCTGTTCACCACCAGGCGCCTGGCCGAGGCGTGCTCGATGGACCCGCTGCGGCTGCTCGCGCTCAGGAACGACCCGCCCGACCTCAATCTGCCCGAGGTCGGCCGCGACCCGGTGCCGCTGCTGCGCAACCGCGTCGAGGACGGCCTGGTCAGGCGCGGCCTCGACCGTTCGGGGGAGGCCAGGGAACGCCTGCGGGCCGAGCTGGACGTCATCGAGCGCAAGCGCCTGTCGGGGTACTTCATCGCCGTGGCCGGCATCACCGACATGATCCGCGGCATGGACATCCGCTGCGCCATCCGCGGCTCGGGCGCCGGCAGCCTGGTCAACTACCTCATCGGCATCGGCGAGGTGAACCCGCTCGAACACGGCCTGCTCATGGAGCGTTTCCTGTCGGAGGGCCGCGTCGGCCTGCCCGACATCGACGTGGACGTGGAGTCGGCCCGCCGGCTCGACTGCTACAAGGCCATCTTCGAACGCTACGGCGAGGCCCGCGTGGCCTGCGTGTCCATGATGGAGACCTACCGCGCGCGCAGCGCCATCAGGGACGTCGCCGGCGCGATGGGCCTGCCGCCGCACGAGATCGACGCCATCGCCAAGGCGTTCCCGCACATCAGGGCCAGGCAGATCACCGCGTCCCTGGCCGACCTGCCCGAGCTGCGCGAGAGCCGGCTCGGCGAGGCCGGGCTCGACCGGGTGTTCCGGCTGGCCGAGAAGCTCGACGGCCTGCCCAGGCACATCGCGCTGCACCCGTGCGGCGTGCTGGTCGGCAACTCGGGCCTGCGCGACAGGACGCCGGTGGAACGCAGCCTGCTGGAGTTCCCGATGTCCCAGTTCGACAAGGACGACGTGGAGGAGGCCGGCCTGCTCAAGCTGGACGTGCTGGGCGTGCGGATGCAGTCGGCCATGGCGTACACGCTGAGCGAGATCAAACGCGTGGACGACATCGAGGTCAGGCTGGACGAGCAGGCCGGCGACGACCCCGGCGTCGAGTACGTCCCGCACGACGACCAGGAGACCTACGACATGATCTGCGCCAGCCGCACGCTCGGCTGCTTCCAGATCGAGTCGCCGGGCCAGCGGGAGCTGGTGGCCAAGCTGGAGCCGCGCCGGATGCACGACCTGATCGTGGACATCTCCCTGTTCCGGCCGGGGCCGGTCAACTCCGACATGGTCACCCCCTACCTGGAGGCCAGGCACGGGTGGCGGCAGCCGTACTACCCGCACGCCCGGCTGCGCGAGGCGCTGAAGGAGACGCACGGCGTGGTCGTCTTCCACGAGCAGGTGCTGAAGATCATTTCGGTGATGACGGGACGCGACCTGTCCTTCGCCGAGACCCTGCGGCGCACCCTCGGCACGCCGGAGGGCCGGGAGCGGGTGCGCAAGGCGTTCGTGCCGCTGGCCAGGGCCAACGGGTTCGGCGACGCGGCGGTGGAGCGGGCCTGGAAGGTGCTCGACGCGTTCGGCGCCTTCGGGTTCTGCAAGGCGCACGCGGCGGCGTTCGCGCTGCCCACCTACCAGTCGGCCTGGCTCAAGCGGCACCACGCGGCGGCGTTCTTCGCCGGGGTGCTCACCCACGAGCCCGGCATGTACCCGCCGCGCGTCATCATCGACGAGGCCCGGCAGTGCGGGGTCGAGATCCTGCCGCTCGACGTCAACGGGTCCGGCAAGGACTGGCGGGTGGAACGGCTCGGCCCGCGCCCGCCGCTGCGGCTCCGGGTGAGCCCGTCGGAGCTGGGGGAGGAGCGGCGTCCGGTGCGGCAGGAGTTCAGGATCGGGGAGATCGGCCGCGGTTACGCGCTGCGGGTGCCGTTCTCGGCGATCAAGGGGGTGAGCGAGGCCGAGGTCGAACGCATGGTGGCCGGGCAGCCGTACACGTCGCTGGCCGACTTCTGGGACCGGGCCAGGCCCTCGCGGCCGACCATCGAGCGCATCGTCCAGGTCGGCGGCCTCGACGCGCTGCACGGCCTGCGTCCCGGCGGCCCCCGCTGGCGTCCGGGCGAGCTGACCAGGCGCGACCTGATCGCCCAGGTGGGGGCGCTGGAACGGGCGTCGTCGATCGGCGTGCGCTCGGCCGCGCCCCGGTCCAGGCGCTACACCGCGGCGCCGCCGCGCCCCCGGGCCGAGCCGCCGTCCACGCAGCTGCCGCTCGGCTTCGGCGAGCACCTGCCGCCGGGCGAGCTGCCCGAGATGACGGAGACGGAGATGGTCGAGGCCGAGCTGGAGATCCTCGGCATCGACGTCAGCCGGCACGTCATCAGCTTCCACGACGAGCTGCTCGACGCGCTCGGGGTGGTGCGCTCCAAGGACCTGCTGGCCCAGCGCAACGGCGCGGAGGTGCTGGTCGCGGGGGTGAAGGTGGCCACCCAGACGCCCGCCGTGCGCTCGGGGCAGCGGGTCATCTTCACCACCCTCGACGACTCGACGGGGCCGGTCGACCTGACCTTCTTCGAGTCGGTGCAGGGCAGGTGCGCGGCGACGGTGTTCGGCTCGTGGCTCATGCTGGCCAGGGGAGTGGTCCGCCGTACGGGGGCCCGCGCGGTCTCCATGCGCGCCGTCGACTGCTGGAACCTGACCGACCTGGACGCGCTGTGGCGGGCGGAGGGTGTGGAGGCCGTCCGCGCCCTGCTCGACCGGGCCCCGGAAGAGCGGCCCGGCGTCGGCAGACGCAGGATCGAGTACGCCAACGGCTTCCGGCTCTCGCCCTACTCCGACCTCGGCCCCGCCATCGCCGCCCCGCCCCGGCAGCTCTGGCACGCCAGCCCCGGCAGCTCCGGCCCGACGGCGGCCTGACCCCGTACCCGGGCGCGCGGCGGTCGTCAGCCGGTGTGGCCGAACGGGGCCGAGCCCTGGGCGGGCCGGCTGGTCAGCCGGGTCACGACCTCAGGGCCGGGCGCGGACTCGGCGACCGACGCGCGCAGCCGTCCGGCCACGTCGAGCCGCTGGACGCGGGTGACCTCGCGGACGGTGGCGGCGCACAGCAGGGCCGCCACCACCGCGCCGCCCAGCTCCAGCAACCCCACCCCGGTCAGCCCGTCGGAGGCGGACTCCAGCGGGAGGCGGACCGTGACCAGCGTCAGCATGCCCAGCCAGCTCAGCCACCACGCCGTCAGCAGCACCAGCCACCGCCCGCGCCGCCCGGACGGCGGCTTGGCCCGCCGCCAGATGTCGTCGACCAGCAGCGCGGGCGCGACCAGGTTGACGACGGGGATCAGCCAGGCGGCCGCGACCGGCCCGGTGGGGCTGGAACGGTCCTTCACCTGACGGGCGCGCACCAGCCAGGTCACGTAGGCGGCCCCGGCGGCGACGGAGGTGCCCGCGACCAGCATCATCAGCACCGCGAACGTCGTCACCGCCCCCACGACCGCCTCCGCCTGCGCCCCGTGGGGACGGCCGCCGAACGCGGCGAGCTGGACGGCGAGATGACGGCCGCGGGACCGCTCGAAGACCACGAGGGCGCCCAGGGAGAGGACCTGCGCGGCAAGCGTCACATATACGGCGGAAGCAGCTTTGGTTGGCGGTGCCTGGGCGTAGCGCACGATGTTCTCCCCCCGGGCCATGCGCTGAGGTTCTGACTCACTTGTATCCCGTCAGCACCGCTGTTAATCAGCTCACCACGCCGGATTCCCACGCCCAAGCCGCGATTCCCACCCGATTGCGGACACCGAGTTTCGCCTGGATGCTGCCCAGGTGCGTCTTCACCGTCGACAGCGACACGAACAGCTCGGCGGCCACCTCCTGGTTGGTGCGTCCCCTGGCCACCAGGCGCACGACGTCGAGCTCGCGGTCGGTCAGCGGGCCGTTCGGCGGCTCGGCCGCCCGCCTGGGCTGGGTCAGGTGCTGCAGCAGCCGTACGGTGACCGACGGCGACACCAGCGCGTCGCCCCCTGCGGCGGCCCTGACCGCCTCGATGAGCAGCGTGGGGCCGCTGTCCTTGAGCAGGAAGCCGGTGGCCCCGGCGCGCAGCGCGCCGTAGACGTACTCGTCGAGGTCGAAGGTGGTGACGATGACCACCCGCATCGGGTTCTCCACGCCCGGCCCGGCCAGCACGCGGGTCACCTCCAGTCCGTCGAGCTTGGGCATCCTGATGTCGAGCAGGCACACGTCCGGCCGCAGCCGCCTGGCCTCGGCCACGGCCTCGGCGCCGTCGGCCACGGCGGCCACGACCTCCATGTCCGGTTGAGCGTCCAAGATCATTTGGAAGCCGGTGCGCACCAGCTGCTGGTCGTCGGCGATGAGAACCCGAATAGTCACGGCTCAACTCTAAGGATCAGCCGTTCGGCCGAGGCCGAAATGGACGCACGGCCGATCCGCCGCCACCCCCCGCCGCGGAAGGGTGGAGCCCATGAACGACGTGCTTGTTGGACGAGCCCTGGCCAAGCGGTTCGGGCAGACGGTCGCCCTGGGCGGCGTGGACATCACGGTACGGGCGGGAGAGGCCGTGGCCATCATGGGCCCGAGCGGTTCCGGCAAGTCGACCCTCCTCCACTGCCTGGCCGGGATCATGAAGCCGGACGACGGCGAGGTCCACCTGCTGGGCCAGCGCATCGACGCCATGGGCGAGCGGCAGCGCAGCGCCCTGCGCCGCACCCGCTTCGGCTTCGTCTTCCAGTTCGGCCAGCTCCTGCCCGAGCTGCCCGCCGAGGAGAACGTGGCGCTGCCGCTCATGCTGGGCGGCGTGCCGCGCGCCCAGGCCGTACGGCAGGCCCGCGAGTGGTTCCCGCTGCTCGGCCTGCACCAGATGGAGACCCGGCGGCCCGGCGAGCTGTCCGGCGGCCAGGCCCAGCGCGTGGCCATCGCCAGGGCGCTGGTGAGCAAGCCCGCCGTGGTCTTCGCCGACGAGCCGACCGGCGCGCTCGACCAGCAGACCGGCCAGGACACCATGCGCCTGCTCACCGAGGCGACCAGGCACAACGGGGCCTGCCTGATCGTCGTCACGCACGACCCCAACGTGGCCGCCTGGTGCGACCGCACGGTCGAGGTCCGCGACGGCCGCCTGCTCGCCCACGGGGTGACCGCGTGAACCTCGACCTGACCTGGCGGCTGCTCAAGGGCGGCGGCCGCAGGGGCATGCTGGGCACCTGGCTCACCTTCGGCGCGGTCGCGGTGGCCACGGCGCTGCTGCTGTTCGCCGTCGCCGCGAACGTCGCCTTCGGCGCCAGGGCCGACCGCAGCGCCTGGCGCAACCCCGTGGCCGCGGCGCAGAAGGACGCGGTGGCCGTCGAGGCGAGCCGCTTCGACTACGTGGACGGCAAGACGATCACCGTCGTCGACCTGGCCGCGCTCAAGCCGGGGGCGCCCGCCCCGCCCGGCATGCCGCGCTTCCCGGCCCCCGGCGAGGTGTGGCTGTCGCCCGCCCTGTCCGAGCTGGCCGCCGACCTGCCCGCCGACCGGCTGGCCAAGCGTTACCCGGCGCCGAAGGGCGTGCTCGGCGAGGAGGCGCTGGTCCAGCCCGAGGAGCTGGTCGCGGTGGTCGGCCACGCGCCGGACGCGCCCGCGATGACCGCCGAGCGCAGCGACGACTGGATCCTCGGCAAGCCGCCGGTGAAGGTCGCGACCCTGGCCGGCACGCCCAGCGAGGACGCCGAGGCGTACCAGGTGCTGGCGCTGATCGCCAGCGTGCTCATGGTGGTGCCGCTGCTGGTGTTCGGCGGCGCGGCGGCCAGGCTCACGGTCGCCCGGCGCGACCAGCGGCTGGCCGCGCTCAGGCTGGTCGGCGCCACGCCGGGCCAGGTGGTCGGCATGACGGTGGCCGAGGCCGTGCTGGTGGCCTTCGCCGGCGCCCTGGCCGGGGCCGTCGCGTTCGGGGCGGCCGTGCCGCTGCTGGCGCGCATCCCGATCCAGGGCGGCACCTGGTTCGTCGCCGACCTGTTCCCGAACCTGCTGATCCTGGCCGGCGTGCTGGTCGCGGTGCCGCTGCTGGTGGGGCTGTCGGCGGTGGTCGGGCTGCGCCGGGTCGTGGTCAGCCCGCTCGGCGTGGCCAAGCGGGAGACGCCGCCCGGCATGCGGTTCGTCCGCGTGCTCGCGCTGCTCGCGGTGCTGGCCGTGTTCCCGCTGCTCACCAGGGGGACCAGCGTGGCGATCGTGGCCGTGGCGCTCGGGCTGGCGTTCCTGTGCCTGAACCTGGCCGGACCGTGGGTGGTCGGCCTCATCGGCAAGGTCGCGGCCGGGACCGCGCGCCGGCCCGCGCGGCTGCTGGCGGCCCGCAGGCTGGTGGATGACCCGCGCTCGGCCTGGCGGACCGTCAGCGGCGTGGCCCTGACCGGCTTCGTGGCCGGGTTCCTCGGCCTGCTCAGCCCCGGCGCGTTCGGCGGGGACGCCGGGCCCGCCCAGCTCAGCGTCGTGGCACCGGCGGGCGAGGCCTCGAAGGTAGCCGACCAGGCCCGCGACCGGCTCGCGGGAGCGGGCATCACGGCCACGGTGAAGACCGTCAAGCACACCGTGGTCGCGGCGCTCGGCAGCGGCGCCGACGACGTCGTGGTCGACCGGGCGCGCACCGCGCTGAGCGACCTCGTGCCGGGTCGCACCCCGACGACGAAGGCCGACGACCAGCGCTTCGGCCTGCAGATCCTGGCCGACGTGCGGGTGGGCACGATCGTGGTGCTGTCGGTGTCGTTCCTGGTGGCGATCGCCAGCGCGGGCATCACCGCGGCCTCGTCGGTGCTGGACCGGCGGCAGACGTACGCGCTGCTGCGGCTGGCGGGCACGCCCCTGGAGGTCCTGGACCGGGCCCGGCGGGCCGAGACGCTGATCCCGATGGCCGTGATGGGCGGCGGCGCGATCCTGGTGGGCGCGTTCTGCGCGATGCCGTTCATGATCGGCGGGGTGAGCACGAGCGGCGTGGTCACGCTGCTGGTCTGCGTGGGCGCCGGCTTCGCGGGCGTGATCGGCGCGGGCGCGCTGAGCAGGCCGCTGCTGCGCTCGGTGACCGACGACCCGGCGCCCCGGCCGGACTGACCGCCCGGCCGGACCCGGCCCGGTCCGGCACGGGTCAGCTCGGCACGGGTCAGCTCGGCACGGGTCAGCCGAGCACGAGGTCGCGGACCGTGCGCAGCGACTGCTCGTCGCGCGGTCCCATCACCAGCAGGCTGGTGACCGGGCTCTTGTGCCACAGGTCGAGCCGTTCCCTGATCCGGCCGGGCGGGCCGACGAGCGAGATGCCGTCGGCCAGCTCGTCGGGGATCGCCCGGAACGCCTCGTCCTTGCGGCCGGCCAGGTAGAGCGCCTGGATGTGCTCGGCCGCCGCGGCGAAGCCCATGCGGCCGATGATGTCGGCGTGGAAGTTGCGCTGCTTGGCGCCCATGCCGCCGATGTAGAGCGTGAGCATCATCTTGACGCCGTCGAGGGCGGCCCTGACGTCGTCGGAGATGACGACCATCACCATGGCGGCGATCTCGAAGCCGGGGTCGCGGCCGGCCAGCGCGTCGCCGTACATCTCCTCGATCTTGCCGGGGAAGGCGAACAGCGGCAGCCAGCCCTGCGCGACCTCGGCGGCCAGGGCGACGTTCTTGGGGCCCTCCGCGCCGAGATAGACGGGGATGTCGCGGCGCAGCGGGTGGGTGATGAGCTTGAGCGGCTTGCCCAGGCCGCCCGGCAGGGGCAGCGGGTAGTGGTCGCCGTCGCTGGTCACGGGCTCCTCGCGGCGCCACACGCGGCGCATGATCTCGACGTACTCGCGGGTCCTGGCCAGGGGCCTGGCGAACGGCTGCCCGTACCAGCCCTCCACGACCTGCGGGCCGGAGGCGCCGATGCCGAGCAGCAGCCGGCCGCCGGTCAGGTGGTCGAGCGTCATCGCGGTCATCGCGGTCGTGACCGGCGGGCGGGCCGAGATCTGCGCCACCGACGTGCCCAGCTTGATCCGGCTCGTACGCGCCCCGTACCAGGCCAGCGGGGTGAACACGTCGCTGCCGTACGCCTCGGCGGTCCACACCGAGTCGTAGCCGAGGCGTTCGGCGGCGAGGACGGTCTCCGTGGCGTCGTCGGCGTCGCGCTGCCAGTAGCCGAGGTTCAGGCCGAGCTTCATACGCACCTCCGGAATAAAGTTCCATTACCGAGGCCGCAGTGTCAATGCGTGATCTCCCGGGGAGATCAGACATTGTGCTCAAGAGTCTCTGCCGTCTCTTCTGCCTGCTGCTCCTGCTGTCGCCGGCGACCGAGCCGACGATGGCCGTGAGCGCCTCGCGGCCGAACATCGTGTTCGTGATGGCCGACGACCTGGAGAGCGGCACGCTGCCCCACTTCCCGGCCATCAGTTCGGAGCTGGTGGCGAAGGGCACTTCCTTCAGCCGCTTCTTCGTGACGAACTCCTGGTGCTGCCCGTCGCGCACGTCGATCCTGCGCTCCCAGTACGTCCACAGCCACGGCGTCCTGACCAACACCGCCCCCGAAGGGGGGTTCGACCGCTTCCACTCCCTCGATCTGGAACGTTCCACGATCGGCACCTGGATGCAGCAGGCCGGCTACCGCACCGCGCTGATGGGCAAGTTCCTCAACCACTATCCCGGCGCCACCGCCGACGCCGCCTACGTGCCGCCCGGCTGGGACGAATGGGACGTCCCGGTCCGCAAGCTCTACGAGGAGTACGGCTACCGCCTCAACGAGAACGGCGACCTGTACGACTACGGCTGGTCGGAGGAGGACTACCTGTCCGACGTGCTGGCCGACAAGGCCCGCGACTTCATCACCGGCGCCGACGAGCCGTTCTTCCTCTACCTGACGCCCATCGGCCCGCACAACCCGGCCAACCCGGCGGTCCGGCACGTCGCCGACCTGCCCGAGGTCACCGCGCCGCGCACGCCTTCGTTCAACCAGGCCGACGTGAGCAAGGAGCCGCTGTGGCTGAGCTCCCTGCCCTCGCTGACGCAGGAGGACATCGACCGGGTCGACGAGCGCCACCGCAGGCGGCTGCGGTCGATGCTGGGCGTCGACGACCTGGTCCGCTCGGTGATCGAGGCGCTGCAGGCGTCCGGCAAGCTCGACAACACCTACATCATCTTCACCTCCGACAACGGCTTCCATCTCGGCACCCACCGGCTGGCGCAGGGCAAGACGACGCCGTTCGAGGAGGCGATCAAGGTTCCGTTCGTGGTGCGCGGGCCGGGGATCCGGGCGGGGGCCACGATCGGGCAGCTCGGCGCGACCGTGGACATCGCGCCGACGATCGCCGAGCTGGGCGGGGCCGCCGTGCCGGCGTTCAGCGAGGGGCGCTCGCTGGTGCCGCTGCTGCGCGGCAGCCCGCCCGCCCAGTGGCGCAAGAACGTGCTGGTCGAGTTCAACAGGCCGGTCAACCGGTCGTCGGCGGCCCAGACCCCGGTGCCCTCCTACCAGGCGCTGCGCACCGAGCGCTACACCTACGTCAGGTACGACACGGGGGAGCGGCAGCTCTACGACCTGGCCGCCGACCCGTACCAGCTCGACAACCTCGCGGCCACCGCCGACCCGGCGCTGCTGGCCGGCCTCGACGCCCGGCTCCAGGCGATGCGGGCCTGCTCGGGGGCGGGCTGCCGGGAGGCCGACGCGCGTCAGTGACCGGGGAACAGGGCGGGGTAGGCGTGCGCCAGGTGGTCGGTCACCGCCTGCTGGGCCTCCTCCGGGTCGCCCGCCGCGACGGCCGCGCGGATGCGCTCGTGGTCGGCGCGCAGCACGGAAAGGTCGCCGAGGCGTTCGACCGCTTCGATGGCGTTCCTGCGCATCGCGTCCCGGAGTGAGCGCATGATGGCGGCGATGAGCCGGTTGCCCGAGGCGTCCGCGATCGCGCAGTGGAAGGCGGTGTCGTGCTCCACGAACTCCTCCGCCGTGGCCGCCCGGTCCATGCCCTCGATCGCGGCGGCCAGCTCCGCCGTGCCGGCCCGGGTCGCCGCCGCGTGCGCGGCCGACCAGCGTTCGATCATCAGCCGGGCGTCGACGACCTCGCGCTGCTCCAGGGTGGCCAGGCCCAGGTTGAGCCGGAGCAGGTCGGTGAGCGCCGTGTCGGGCCGCGAGGTCAGTACGGCTCCCGCGTCCGGACCCCGTCCCACCTGCGAGGACACCACGCCCAGGGTCTCCAGGACGCGCAGCGCCTCCCGTACGGACGAGCGGCCGACGCCCAGTTGCTCGGCGAGCTGACGTTCGCCGGGCAGCCGGTCGCCCACGGTCAGGCCGTCCTCGGCGATGCGCCGTTCGATCTGGGCGAGCACGTCCTCGAACGCCCGTGTGCGTTTCACCGATGCCTCCCCGGTGCTGGCCCGGAACTGTGGGGTTAGGTATGGTCTGACCATACAGTGGTCGGACCATTCGTTGGGAGAGTCGTGCGAGTCGCCCTGTTCATCACGTGCGTGAACGACACGCTCTTCCCGGGCACCGGCAAGGCCGTCGTGTCGCTGCTGCGCAGGCTGGGCTGCGACGTGGACTTCCCCGTCGCCCAGACGTGCTGCGGGCAGATGCACGTCAACACCGGTTACCGGGCGGAGGGCGTGCGGCTGGCCAGGAAGTTCACCGAGGTGTTCGCCGGGTACGACGCCGTCGTGGCGCCGTCGGGGTCGTGCGCGGCCATGGTGCGCGAGCAGTACCCGAAGCTGGTGCGGCCGGGCAGCAGGGGCGCGGCGGCCGTGGCCGAGGTCGTGCCCAAGGTGTACGAGCTGAGCGAGTTCCTGCTGGACGTCCTGAAAGTCGACGACGTTGGCGCATATTTCCCGCACCGGGTGACATATCACCCGACGTGCCATTCGCTGCGCGGGCTGCATCTGGGCGACCGGCCCACCCGGCTGCTACGGAAGGTCCGAGGTCTGGAGCTCGTGCCGCTGCCGGGCGCGGAGGAGTGCTGCGGCTTCGGCGGCACGTTCGCGGTCAAGAACCCGGCGGTGTCGGCCGCCATGGGGGCCGACAAGGTGCGCGGCATCCTCGACACGGGCGCCGAGGTGATCTGCGCGGCCGACAACTCCTGCCTGATGCACATCGGCGGCACCCTGAGCCGCCAGAAGACGGGGGTCAGGACGATGCACCTGGCGGAGATCCTCGCAGCCACGGAGGAGACCCGATGAGCGCGACATTCCTCGGCATGCCCGGAAATTTCCCAAAAAATGCGGCGAAGGCCGTGGAGGATTCGCAACTGCGGTTCAACCTCCGGAAAGCCACCCACACCATTCGCGGCAAGCGCGCCGGCGTCGTCGGCGAGCTGCCCGACTGGGCCGAGCTGCGCGCGGCCGGCAAGGCCGTCAAGGATCACACGCTCCGCCACCTCGACCGTTACCTCCTCCAGCTGGAGGAGGCCGTGCGGCGGGCGGGCGGCACCGTCCACTGGGCCAGGGACGCCGAGGAGGCCAACCGCATCGTCGGCGACCTGGTCGCGGCCACCGGCGAGACCGAGGTGGTCAAGGTCAAGTCGATGGCCACCCAGGAGATCGGGCTCAACGAGGCGCTGGCCCGGCGCGGCATCACCGCGTACGAGACGGACCTGGCCGAGCTGATCGTGCAGCTCGGGGACGACTTCCCCAGCCACATCCTGGTGCCCGCGATCCACCGCAACCGGTCGGAGATCCGCGAGATCTTCCTCGACCGCATGCCCGGCGTGCCCGACGGCCTGACCGACGAACCGCCCGCCCTGGCCGAGGCCGCCCGGCTCCACCTGCGCGAACGCTTCCTCAGGAGCAAGGTCGCCGTCTCCGGGGCGAACTTCATGATCGCCGAGACCGGCACGCTGGTCGTGCTGGAGTCGGAGGGCAACGGCCGCATGTGCCTGACCCTCCCCGAGACGCTCATCAGCGTCGTCGGCATCGAGAAGCTGCTGCCGACCTGGCGGGATCTGGAGGTCTTCCTCCAGCTTCTTCCGCGCAGCTCCACAGGTGAGCGGATGAATCCGTACACCAGCACGTGGACCGGCGCCACCGAGGGCCAGGACTTCCACCTGGTGCTGCTCGACAACGGCCGCACCGACGTGCTCGCCGACGAGGTGGGCCGCCAGGCGCTGCGCTGCATCCGCTGCTCGGCCTGCCTGAACGTGTGCCCGGTCTACGAACGCGCGGGCGGCCACGCATACGGCTCGGTCTACCCCGGGCCGATCGGGGCCATCCTCACCCCGCAGCTCAGGGGCATGTCCTCGGACCTGGACGCCTCGCTGCCGTTCGCCTCCAGCCTGTGCGGGGCCTGCCTGGAGGTCTGCCCGGTGGCCATCGACATCCCCGAGGTGCTGGTGGACCTGCGGGCCAGGGCGCCGCACGCGGCGGCCGAGCGCGCGGGCATGAAGGCCGCCGGCTGGGTGCTGGACGACCAGGCCCGGCTGGCCAGGGCCCAGCGGCTGGCCGCCCGGCTGCGCAGGCTGGTGCCCAGACGGCGGCTGCCCGGCCCGCTGGCGGCCTGGACCGACACCCGGGACGTGCCCGACATCCCGGAAGAATCCTTCAGAGACTGGTGGGAGCGGAACGATGGGCGCGCGTGAGGAAATCCTGGCCAAGGTCAGGAAGGCGGTGGCGGACGCGCCCGAGACGGAGGTCGTCCGGCACTACCGCACCCGCCCGGACGTGGACGACGTGGTGGGCCTGTTCGCCGAGCGGGTGCGCGACTACCGGGCCGTCGTGCACGTGCTGCCCGACGCGGACGTGCCCGGCAAGCTGGCCGAGCTGGCCGCCGGCCGCCGCATGATCGTCCCGGACGGCTTCGCCTGGGCGGCCCCGAGCAGCCCGGACGCCGGCGCCGACCGGCGCTGGGACACCCTCGACGCCGCCGACGGGGTGATCACCGCCTGCGCGGTGGCCATAGCCGAGACCGGGACCATCGTCCTGGACCACGGGCCCGGCCAGGGCGCCAGGGCGCAGACGCTGATCCCCGACCACCACGTGTGCGTCGTGCGGGCCGACCAAATCGTGGCGGGCGTGCCCGAGGCGGTGGCCAGGCTCGACCCAGCCCGCCCGCTCACCTGGATCAGCGGCCCGTCGGCGACCAGCGACATCGAGCTGAACCGGGTCGAGGGCGTGCACGGCCCGCGGACCCTCGAAGTGATCATCAGCACGTCCAGGGTGGTCAGTACCTGAGGACGGCCGCCACGTCCTGCACGTCGTCGGTGAACCACAGTTCGGCGTCCGTCATGGCGGCGGCCCTGACCACGGCCGAGTCCGCGCGTTCCTCGACGGGCTGCTCGACGCCCCAGCGCCGCAGCTCGCCCTGGTCGGTGGAGAGCTGGGTGCCGCCTTCGCCGGTCCACACGGTCCGGTCGAGCTGGGCGGGCATGAGCACCGCGTGCACCCTGCCCTCGCGCAGGGCGTGCGCGACCTGGGACAGGCCGGCCGGGCCCGAGGACTCGCGGTGGCGGTCGAGCAGCTCGGCGCGGCGGCGTTCGAGCCAGTCGTCCAGCGCGCGCTCGACGTCGGCCTCGAACTGGCCGTGGTCGGAGCGGCTGCCGTGCTCGACCATCATCACCCGGTCGGCGGACTTGGTGCTGAGATGTTGCAGCAGGTAGGAGCGTGACTTCGGCTCGCCGGCCACGATGATCAGCTCGGCGCCGATCCTGCGTACCTGCTCGTCGATCTCGCGGGCGACGGCGACCGCGTTCTTCTCCCACGTCTCCTCGGCGCCCCGCTCGTACCGCTTCTGCGACCAGCCGCCCTGGGCGGTCTTCTGCAGCGGCCAGTCGGCCGCCGCCACGGTGGTCGTGCGCGGCGCGCCGCCGCCGAACACCGACAGCTCGGCCCCGGCGTGGTCCACGATGACCCGCAGGTGCGGCACGTTCTCGCCGCGCTGCCTCAGCATCGGCGTGACGTGCGGCAGCGGCGACACGGTCGCCATCTCGTACGGCGCCCGCGCCAGCGGCTCGGCCAGCACCACCGCGCCGTGCGTGGCGAACAGCGCCTGGCCCGGAGCCGGCCGGTTGGCGGCCACCTCCAGGGCGTCGATGGTCTCGGGGTCGGTCCCGTCGAGCTGGTCACGCACGCTGTGCCAGTGCGTCTCCCGCTGCGGCTCGGTGAGCGCGCCCAGGTAGACCGAGGCGTACGGGCCGCGCCGCTCGTACAGCGGCCTGATGAAGTCGAGACGCACAGGTCACCACCTCCGCTCTTCCATGCCGAGGCCGAGCGCCTTGGCCACGTCGGCGATGTTCACAAAACGGCGGTCGGGAAGGGATCGCACCATGTCGGCCACCTGGTCGGGGGCGTCCACGTCCTCGGCGTGCTGGAGCAGGTCGTCCTTGGAGGCGGGCCAAGGGGTGTCGCTGAGCCATTTGGCCAGGTCGCTGCGGATGTCGACGCCGCGCTGGGTGATGCCATGGGGGGTGCCGGGCTCGTGTCCCGGGGGGTACGACTGCCCTGACTCCTCGCCGGGCCCGGGCATGGACTCGGTCTCCTTCCACTCCTCGGCGTGCGTGCTGCCGCCGCCGCGGACCATGCCCTCGGTCTCGTGCTTCTGCTGATCGTCCAGGCGCGGACCGTGCTTGTCGCTCCCACGTTCCATAGTTCCCTCACTCCTCTCGAATCGGCCCCTACCCCCGCTTTCGTGGGCAAACATCGTGAGTGTGTAGGGTGCGCACGTGTTCGATCCCGATGCGCACATCGCCGCCGCACGGCTCGTGCTGCGGCCGTTCGACCCCCGTGACGCCGCCCGCGTGCGGTCGGTGGTGGAGACGGTGGAGCCCGGCGACCGTTTCCTCCCGCCGGGCGCGCCCGTCCACGCCTCCGGCGTCGGCCAGTGGCTCGCGCACGGCGTGCACGAGCTGTACCGCTCGCAGCAGGGCCTGCACCTGGCCATGACCGAGGCCGACGACCGCATCGTGGGCGCCATCAGCCTGTTCAGGACGTCGTGGACGGCGGGCACCACCGAGGTCGGCTACGGCGTCCACCCGGCGTACCGGGGCCGCGGCTACGCCACCGAGGCCGTCCGCGCCCTGACCGCCTGGGTGTTCGCCACCACCGCCCTGCGCAGGGTGGACCTCACCGCGAACCTGGACAACCCGGCCTCCCTGCGCGTCGCGCTGAAAGCGGGCTTCACCTGGGAAGGCGTGCTGCGCGCCGCCGTGCTGGAGGAGGACGGCCCGCACGACCTGGTCGTCCTCGGCCTGCTGCGCGAGGACTCCGGCGAGCCCGCCCTGCCGAAGACCGAGCTGCGCACGCCCCGGCTGCTGCTGCGGCAGCCCGTCCCCGCCGACGTGCCCGGCCTGGCCGCCACCGGCGCCGACCCGCTCACCCAGGCCAGGACCGGCGTACCGCGCGACTACACCGAGGAGCACGCCCGCGCGTTCGTCGACATCTGCGAACGGATGCGGATGAGGGGCGCGGGCATCGCGTTCACCGTGGAGGAGTTCACCACCACCCGTTTCGTGGCCAACGTGGACCTCAGGGACCTCGACTGGCGCAACGGCACGGCCGAGGTCGGCTACATGACCGCGCCCTGGGCCCGCGGCCGGGGCTACGCGGGCGAGGCCGTGACCGCGATCGCCCGCTGGCTGTTCGAGCGCCACGGCTTCCGCCGGCTGCAACTGCGGGCCGCGGTGTCGAACCCGGCATCGCAACGCGTGGCGGAGAAGGCCGGCTTCACCCGCGAGGGCGTGGCCCGCGCCGCCCTCGACGGCGAGGACCTGATCGTCTACAGCCTGGTCCCGTCCGACCTGGCCTGAGGGCACAGCGGACTGGCCTCGACGGCCCATGGTGAAACCCGGCGGGAACCGTCACCCTGGGGGTGAGGACGGTGAGGCTGAATGATCACGGTTGTCGGCTGGGACGGGGTCGAGCTGCCGGCCGGGGCCGCGGGCAGGCTGCGTGAGGCGGAGCTCGTCGTGGGCCCCGCCGCCATTCTCGGCCGGCTCGGGGTCGACGGACGCGCCGCCGACGACGGCGACCTGCTCCAGGCGCTCGACGGCCATCTCGGCCCGGACCGGGGCCCGGCCGTCGTGGTCGCCGAGGGCGATCCCGGCTTCTTCGGAGTCGTCCGCACCTTACGGGCGCACGGCCTGCGGCCGGACGTCCTGCCGGCCACCTCGCTGATCAGCCGCGCCTTCGCCTGCGCCGGGCTCAACTGGGAGGACGCCCTCGTCGTCGCCCCCTCCGGCCCCGGCCGGCTCGCCCGCGTGGTGAACGCCTGCCGCGCCCACCCCAAGGTCGCGCTGCTCGTCGCGCCCGGCGTCGGCCCCGCCGAGATCGCCAGGGAGCTGGCGCCGACCACGCCGCGCGCCCTGATCGTCTTCGAGGATCTCGGCGGCCCCGGACAGCGCGTCACGCACAGCCGCATGGGCGAGGCCACCACCCGGCCCTGGAAGGACCCCGACGTGGTCCTCGTCATCGACCCGCTGCACCGGCCCGGGAAGCCCGGCTGGGTGGCCGGGGCGCAACCCGGCCCGGCGGAGTGGGCGCTGCCGTGGGAGAGCGGGATGCCCGCCGAGGTGCGGGCGTTCGTCCTGGCCAAGCTGGGTCCCCGGCTCGGCGACCTGGTCTGGGACGTCGGCGCGGGCGAGGGCGGGATCGCCGTCGAGTGCGCCAGGCTGGGCGCGGCCGTCGTGGCGGTCGAAGGCGACCAGGCCGCCTGCGCGCGGCTGCGGGCCAACGTGCTGGCCCACGGCGTCAAGGTCGCCCTGACCAGGGGACAGGCGCCGGCCGCGCTCGAACCGCTGCCCGACCCCGACGCCGTCTTCGTCGGCGGGGGCGGCGACGACGTGGTCGCGGCGTGCGCCGCCCGCGGCCCCCGCGCGCTGGTGTGCGCGCTCGGCACGGCCGAGCGGGCGGTGGCCGTGCTGGAGCTGCTGCGCGAGCTCGGTTACCGCGGCGAGGGCACGCGGATCCAGGCGTCCGCGCTGACGTCCGGCGCCGGCGGTTCCCCCCGCCTGACCGCCGCGGATCCCGTCTTCGTCGTGCACGCCAGACCCGCGCACGCAGCGTGACCTGTCCCCCACGGGCACGTATCGGTTATCCTCGCGTGACTTTGTCTACGCACCGGAGAATCCCTCAATGAAGCCGCCGCTCCTGCTGATCGGGCAGGGCTCGAACGATGACGCCTACGCCGCGGAGTTCGGAAGGTTCGTACACCGGCTGCGCTGCCGTCTCGACCACACGGCCGTCGACGTCTCCGGCGGCTACCTGGAACGCGCCACGCCGCGCCTGAGCGACTCCGTGGCGTCCCTGATGGCCCGCGGCCATCACCGTCTCGTCGCGCTGCCGCTCAGCCTCAGCAGGGTGGATGAGGAGTTCCCGGCCGCGATGGCGCTCGAACAGCAGCGCCACCCCACCCTCATGTACGACTACGGCCGCCCCCTCGGCCCCGACCCGCGCGTGCTGGCGCTGCTGGCCGACCGGCTCGGCGAGGCCGCCGCCGAGATGGCCAGGCCGCGCCCCCTGGAGCTGGTCGGCGCCCGGCCCCGGCTGCGCGCCGTCGACACCCCGGCCCTCGACGACGTCCCCGGCCAGGTCGAGCCGGGTGAGACGGCGGTCGTGCTGGTCGGCGAGGGCTCGACCGACGCCGCCGCCAACGCCGAGGTCCACCGGGTGTCGCGGCTGTTCTGGGAGACGCACGCCTACGACTACATGACCGTCGAGACCGCGTTCGTCTCGGTGACGCCGCCCGGCGTGCCCGGCGGGCTCGAACGCTGCCGCCGGCTGGGCGCCAAGCGGGTGATCGTGGTGCCGTACCTGCTGTTCGCGGGCGGCCTGCTGGAGCGCGTGTGGGCGCAGGCCCTGGCGTACGGCGCGGGCCATCCCGACCTCGACATCCGCTGCGCCGAGGTGATCGGCGACTGCGAGACGCTGGCCGACGTCGTGATCGACCGGTACGAGGAAGCGCTCCAGCTCGTCCACTGATGCTCAAGCTCGTTCAGTTCGTTCGCCAACGCTCCAGCTCGTTCGCCAAGTGTCACCAAGTGGAGGTGTCCGTGCTCGCCGAGACCCTGGCGGCCATCCGTCCCGCCGACCCCGAGGCGCTCGCCGAGGCCCGCGCCCACCAGGACCGTCTCACCAAGCCGCGCGGCGCGCTCGGGGCCCTGGAGGAGGTGGCCGTACGCCTGGCGGGCGCGGCCGGCGTCTGCCCGCCGCCCATGCCGCAGCCGGCCGCCCTGGCCATCTTCGCGGCCGACCACGGCGTGCACGCGCGCGGCGTCAGCCCGTGGCCGCAGGAGGTCACGACGCAGATGGTCGCCAACTTCCTGGCCGGCGGCGCGGTCGCCAACGCCTTCGCCGCCCAGGTGGGCGCGTCCGTGACGGTGGTGGACGTCGGCGTCGCCGCCGACCTGCCCGACGCGTCCGACCTGGTCAAGCGCAAGGTCGCGTACGGCACCGCCGACCTGTCGCGCGGCCCCGCCATGAGCGTCGACCAGGCCGTCAGGGCGCTGGAGGCGGGCATCGCCGTGGCGCAGGAACTGATCGACGGGGGCGCCCGCTGCCTGATCACCGGCGACATGGGCATCGGCAACACCACCGCCTCCGCCGCGCTGATCTCGGTGTTCACCGGCAAGGACCCGGCCGAGGTGACCGGCAGGGGCACCGGGATCGACGACGCGACCTACGACCGCAAGGTGGCGGTCGTCCGGGAGGCGCTGCGGGTGAACGGCCTGCCCGGCGGCACCGGGCCGAGCGACGCCCTGCGCGCGCTGGCCGCCGTGGGCGGCTTCGAGCACGCGGCCATCGCGGGCTTCGTGCTGTGCGGCGCGGCGAACCGGGTGCCGGTGATCCTCGACGGCGTCATCGCCGGCTCGGCCGCCCTGGTCGCCGCCGCCCTCGACCCCCACGTCAGCGGTCACTGCGTGGCCGGACACCGCTCGGCCGAGCCCGGCCACGCCGCCGCGCTCGACCATCTCGGGCTGCGCCCGCTGGTCGACCTGGAGCTGCGGCTCGGCGAGGGCACCGGCGGCCTGCTCGCGCACCCGCTGGTGTGCGCGGCCGTACGGGTGATGCACGACGTGGCGACGTTCGACTCGGCGGGGGTCACGGAAAAGCCCGTGTGATGATGGGGGACACTCGAAACAGCACGTGAGGTGAGCAGTGTCCCGGTACGGTCCCATGTTCGGCCCTGACATCACGTTCCTCGGCGTGGACCGCTGCGACATCGCCGACCCGGCCAGTTACGCCGGCGCGGACGTGGTGATCATCGGTGCGCCCTTCGACGGGGGCACCTCCAACCGGCCGGGCGCCAGGTTCGGGCCGATGGCGCTGCGCCAGACCTGCTACCTGCCGCACAACGGGTCACGTCCGAGCCTGGCTTTGCGCGTCGACGCCCTGCGCGACCTGCGGGTGCTCGACGCGGGCGACGTCGAGTGCTACTCCGGCGACGTCGAGGGATCGCTGGCCGCCATCGAGGACGCGGTGCACCGGATCGCCTCCTCCGGGGCCGTGCCGGTGGTGCTCGGCGGCGACCACACCGTCGCGCTGCCGGACGCGCGGGGCACCGCCAGGGCGTACGCGCCGGGCCGGACCTCGATGATCCACTTCGACGCGCACGCCGACACCGGCGACATCGAGTTCGGGCACCTGCACGGGCACGGCCAGCCGATGCGGCGGCTCATCGAGTCCGGCGCCATCCGGGGCGACAGGTTCCTGCAGATCGGGCTGCGCGGCTACTGGCCCGAGCCCGAGACGCTCGACTGGATGGCGGCGCAGCGCATGCGCTCGTACGAGATGACCGAGATCGTGACGCGCGGGCTGGAGGAGTGCCTGACGGAGTCGTTCGGGATCGCGCTCGACGAGTGCGACCAGGTCTTCCTGTCCGTGGACATCGACGTCTGCGACCCCGGGCACGCCCCCGGCACCGGCACGCCCGAGCCCGGCGGCCTGTCGGCCAGGCAGCTCCTCGACGCCGTGCGCCGGATCTGCTACGAACTGCCCGTGGCCGGGATGGAGGTGGTCGAGGTCTCGCCGCCGTACGACCACGCCGACATCACCGCGTTCCTCGGGAACCGCGTTATTCTTGAGGCACTCTCGGCCATGGCCAGACGCCGCAAGGACGCACAGGGCGGGCCACGCTGGGACCCGTCGCAGCCTCTTCTTGACGGCCGTTGAGCCATGCGCAGCGAACGACGCACGGTGAGCCGGTAGGTTTACCTCCAAACACAACCTTCGCGAACGGGAGATTCCCCCCATGGGTCCCTACCTCCTCGGCCTGCGGCTTTCCGGCCGCCGGGTGCTCGTCGTGGGCGGCGGCCGCGTCGCGCAGCGGCGCGTCCCTGCGCTGCTCGAGGCCGGTGCGGAGGTCACCGTGGTGTCCCCGGCCGTCACCCCGGCCCTCGACGACCTGATCGCGACCGGCCGGGTCACCTGGCACGCGCGCCCGTACGAGGTGGGCGACTGCGACGGCGCCTGGCTCGTGCAGGCCTGCACCGACGTCAGGTCCGTCAACGCCGCGGTCGCCGCCGAGGCCGAGGCCAAGCGGGTGTGGTGCGTGCGCGCCGACGACCGTGACGCCTCCGCCGCCTGGACCCCGGCCTCCGGCCGGGTCGACGAGATCAGCGTGGCCGTCACCGCGGGCGGCGACCCGCGCCGGGCCGCGGGCATCCGCGACGCGGTCGTCGGCGCGCTGCGCGACGGCACGGTCGACGCCCGCCGCAACCGCACCAAGCCCGTCGGGGTGGCCCTGGTCGGCGGCGGCCCCGGCGACCCCGGCCTGATCACCGTGCGCGGGCGGCAGCTCCTCGCCCAGGCCGACGTCGTGGTCGCCGACCGGCTCGCGCCCCGGGCGCTGCTCGACGAGCTCGCCCCCGACGTCGAGCTGATCGACGCCGCCAAGGTGCCCTACGGCAGGTCGCTGTCCCAGGAGAAGATCAACGAGCTGCTGGTCGACCGGGCCAGGCAGGGCAAGTTCGTCGTCCGGCTCAAGGGCGGCGACCCGTTCGTGTTCGGGCGCGGCGGCGAGGAGATGATCGCCTGCGCCCAGGCCGGCATCCCGGTGCTCGTCGTCCCCGGCATCACCAGCGCCGTCGCGGTCCCGGCCGCGGCCGGGGTGCCGGTGACGCATCGCGGCGTGAGCCAGGAGTTCCACGTCGTCTCCGTGCATGTCGCGCCCGACCACCCGGCCTCCACCGTCGACTGGCCCGCCCTGGCCCGATCCCAGGGCACGCTGGTGCTCATGATGGCCGTCGAACGGCTGCCGAAGGTGGCCGAGGCGCTGCTTCGAGACGGACGTGCGCCGGAGACTCCCGTAATGGTGGTACAGGACGGTACCCTTCCGACCCAGCGGGCGGTAATCGCACCGCTTTCCACCGTGGCCGACCGCGTGTCCGCGGCTGGGATACGGCCTCCGGCGATCGTCATCGTCGGCGACGTCGTGCGGGTCGGCCAGGAGGTCGAGATGGTTCGAGCGGAGCGCTTGCCGTGAACACCGCCATGGATGACGGGCGGCACGAGTCGCTGGGGGAGCAGACGTTGAGCTTCCGCCCGGTGACGGACGACGACCTGCCCGATCCCCGGACCCCCACGCCTTCCCCGCCCGCTGCCCCCTCAGCCCCGCCCGCTGCGCCCTCGGGCTCGCCGTCTGCGGCTTCCGGGGGGCCGTCGGCCTCGGGGGAGCCGTCGTCCGCGGCTGCCCGGCCGTCGCTCTTCCAGCCGCCGCCGCGCGCTGACGAGGCCGTCCAGCCTCGGCGGCCCACCGCTCCACAGCTCCCGGCCGCTTCGCAGGAGCCCTCCGCCGGTACGGACGAGCCCGGCCCGTCCACGGGGCCCAGCCTCTTCACGCCGTCCCACCCGGCCGACCGTCCGAGCCTCTTCACCCCCGCGCGCGCCGCCGAGCCGCGTGAGGGGGACGGAACGCATCCGAGGCCCGCTGCCTTCTGGGAACGAGGCCCCCAGGAACAGGACGCCGCCCCGTCCTCGGAGATCGAGCCGACGCCCGCGTCCCCGGACGCCACCGCCGCCGACAGCGGAGAGGCGCCTTCCGACGCCGAGCAGCCGCCGCCCCCGGCGGACACCGCCCCTGACGACGACGAGGCCGCCCCCTCCGCCGCCGAGGACGCCGACGCCGCTGCCGATGCCGGGAACCGTCCTCAGGCCGACACTCCCCGGCCCGATGACGCCCCCGCTCCCGAAGTCGAAGCGGCGCCCCTTGCGGAAGGCGACGCCGACCCCAGCGAGGCGATGGACGCTGACGACAGCCGCGCCGCCGCCGACCCCAGCGACACCGGCACCTCCGCCGAAGCCCCCACCGGCTTCGACGCCTTCTCCCCGGCCGTCGATGTCCCCCTGGGCGCCGACTACCCGACCGACCCAGGAGACCTGGCGGAGGACGAGCCCGACGCCGACGCCGACGCCGACGACGTCACGTCCGCCGTAGAGACCGATGACACCGAAGCGGGCTCCGACGCCGTAGCCAACAGCGGCGAGACCGTCCCCAACGCCGCCCCGAACACCGACGCGGACGCCTCCGCCCAAGTCGACGCCGAAACCGCCGCGGACGCCGACGCCGACGCCGCAACCGGCGGCGGCCAGGGCTCCGACGACGGCCTGACCACCGACGCGGGCCTGGACACCGACACCGACCCGGACGTCCACCCCGACGAGGATGCCCTCGCCCAGGCGAACGCCGAAACCGCCGCCGCCGACGCTGAAACCGACATCGACGCGGACACCGACACCGACAGCGACGCCGACACTGGCGTTGAGGACGGTGCCGGGTCGGAGGCGGGAGGCGTGCCGGAGGGAGGGCAGCGGGTCGAGGAGCTGCCGGCCGAGGTCGTCGAGGCGATGACGTCGGCGCTGAGCGCATTGCGCGAAAGCGTGTCCGACCTGCGCTTCAGCCTCGACCTGCCGGGAGTCGAGGAGGCCAGGCAGGCGCGGGCCGACCTGCTGGCCCAGCTGGAGAACTACGTCCTGCCGAGGGTGCGCACCAACACGGCCCCCGCGCTGATCGTGATCGCGGGTTCCACCGGCGCGGGCAAGTCCACCCTGGTCAACTCCCTGGCCGAGCGGAACATCTCCCGCACCGGAGTGCGCCGCCCGACCACCGGCACGCCCATCCTGGCCTGCCACCCCGACGACAGGAAGTGGTTCGCGGAGGGCGAGCTGCTCAGCGGGCTCGAACGGCTGGACCGGCCCTCGCCCGACAGTGACACGAGCGGCCTGGTCGTCGTGACGACCGAGAAGCTTCCGCAGGGCGTCGCGCTGCTGGACACCCCCGACATCGACTCGGTCGTCGAGGAGCACCACGAGATCGCCCATCGCATGCTCGACGCCGCCGATCTGTGGATCTTCGTGACCACCGCCGCCCGTTACGCCGACGCGCCCGCCTGGAGCCTCCTGCGCCTGGCCAAGGAGCGCGGCGCCCGGCTGGCCATCGTGTTGTCGCGGGTGCAGCCCCGGTCGGCCGACGTCGTGCTCAAGCATTTCGTCCGCATGCTGACCGAATACGGCCTGGGCGACATCGACCGGTTCGTGATCCACGAGGCGACGGTGACCGACGGCAGGCTGCCCGACAGCGAGGTCACCGACCTGCGCATGTGGCTGGCCGAGCTCTCGGTCGACGAGGCGCGCCGGGCGCAGGCCGTGCAGGAGACCCTGAACGGAGTGCTCAACAGCTTCCGCACCCGCGTGCCCGCGCTGGCCAGGCATCTGGAGGGCCAGGCGGCGTTCCGGGCCGAGCTGCGCAGCGACGTCGAGGCCGCCTACCTGGGCGCGCTGGCCGAGATCGACAAGGCGTCCAAGAACGGCTCGCTGCTGCACGGCGAGGTGCTGGCCCGCTGGCAGGACTTCGCGGGCTCCGGCGACCTCATGCGCTCGCTGCAGTTCGGCAGGAGCGGCAAGGCGGGCAGGCAGACGCCCGAGCGGGTGACGGCGTTCAAGGCGGCGATCCGGGCCGGGCTGGAGTCGGTGATCGTCGCCGCGGCCAACCGCGCCGCCGAGGTGGTGGTCGCGCGCTGGCGGCACCGTTCCGAGCTGGGCGCCAAGCTCGCCGACGGGCTCGACCGCCCGTCGGACAACCTGCTGCGGCACGCCGGGCGCGCCATCGCGTCCTGGCAGGACCACCTGAACGAGCTCGTACGCACCGAGGGCGTGACCAAGCGCTCGGTGTCCAAGCTCGTCTCGTTCGATCCCGACGCGCTCTCCCTGATCTTCACGGTCGCCATGTTCAGCGGCGGCGACGGATCGGGCGTGCCGCACCGGCTCGTCAACGCGCTGCTCGGCGCGGAGTCGCTGCGCGGCATCGGCGCCAAGGCGCTCAGTGACCTGCGAGCCAGGATCGGCATGCTGTTCGACGAGGAATCCATGCGTTACGTACACGCTCTCGACTCGGCGGGCATCCCGGACGAGTCCGTCGCGACCCGCCTCTACCAGGCGACGTACAACCTTGAGGTCGCCCGATGACGACGACCACGCCCCCGAGGGCGGGCCTCGCGCCGAGGTTGTCCGCGCTCAACAAGGTGGTGGAGCTCGGTCCCGGGCGGCTCGATCAGAAACTGCTCACCGAGGCCGGCGCGCTGCTGACGCGGGCCGGCGACCGGCTCAAGCTGTCGTCCGAGCACACCGTGGTGGCCCTCGCGGGCGGCACCGGGAGCGGCAAGTCGTCCCTGTTCAACGCCATTTCGGGGCTTGAGCTGTCGCCCACGGGCGTCCGCCGTCCGACGACGGCCCGCACCCATGCCTGCGTGTGGGGGCTGGAGGGCTCGGCGCCGCTGCTCGACTGGCTGCAGATCCAGCCGCGCCACCGCTTCTCCCGGACCAGCGCGCTCGACAAGGGCGACAGCCAGCTCCACGGGCTGATCCTGCTCGACCTGCCCGACCACGACTCGATCCGGGCGCTCACCGACAACGAGGCCGACCGGCTCATCGGGCTGGCCGACCTGGTGGTGTGGGTGCTCGACCCGCAGAAGTACGCCGACGCCTCCACCCACCGGCGCTACGTGACCGAACTGGCCGGGCACGACGCGGTGACCGTGTTCGCGCTCAACCAGGCCGACAAGCTCTCCGCGGCGGAGCTGGCCGAGCTGGTCATCGACCTCAACGACCTGCTGCGCCGGGAAGGCGTCGAGCACCCCAGCGTCGTTCCCACCTCGGCCGTCACCGGGCGCGGCGTCGAGAGCCTCAAGAGCGTGATCGCGACCGCCGTCGGCCGCCGCCGCGCCGCCATCCAGAAGCTGGAGGCCGACCTCCAGCGGATGGAGCAGCGGCTCGGCGAGGCCATGCCGCTAGGCGACGCGCTGCTCGTGCCGTCGTCGGTCGACGAGGCGCGCAGGATGGGGCTCACCGATGCGCTCTGCGACGCGATCGGCGTCCCCGCCGTCGGCGAGGCCATGGAGAACGTCTACGCCGAGCGTTCCAGCCAGTGGGTCGGCTGGCCGTATCCGCGGTGGTTCGCCAAGTTCCGTCCGGATCCGTTGAAGAGCCTGCGTCTGGAAGATGTCAGCGACGAGATCCGCGGCATCACGACCGGCTCGGTGAGCGCGCATTCCGCCGAGGTGGCCAACGCCGTGCAGGCGCTCACCGACGGGCTGTCGGCCGGGATGGACCCGGTGTGGCGGACCGCGGTGCAACAGGCCGCGCGCTCGCACGCGTCCCGGCTGCCGAAGGCGCTGACCGAGGAGCTCACGGAGGTGGCGCCGCGCCTCGACCGGGTGCCCGGCTGGTGGCGGTTGCTCAAGGTCTGGCAGTACCTGCTGGTGGTGGCGTTCGTGGCCGGGGTGGTGTGGCTGGTGGCCGGGCTGACCGTGCCCGCCCAGCTGCCCGCGACCCTGCAACTGGTCGGCGACGGCGCGGCGCTGCCGTGGGTGGCGCTCATGATGGCCTCCGTCCTGGGGCTGGGCGCGTTGTCGGGCATCGCCTCGCGCAACTTCGTGGAGCTGGGGGCCTCGCGCGAGCGGGAACGTCTGGAGCGGGAGATGCGCCGCAGGGTGTCGACGGTGTCGGTGAAGATGGTGGTGGAGCCCGTCGAACGCGAGCTGGGCCGGCACCACGCCTTCTACACGGCCCTGCGCGACCTCTCGGCCTGACGCCTCTCTTCTCGTACGCCCCCTGTGCCACTGGCCTTCGTCCACAGCCGTCCTGCCTCGTCGTCCCGTCATCCACAGAACGGCGTTCGGCCCCGCCCCGCCCGGCCTGCTTCAGGCACCGTGTTCCCAGGTCGCGGGCAGTCCGCCCGCCGCATGGGAGGCACGGATGAACGACATCTACATCACGCTCACCGGAAACGTCGCAGCAGAGCCACGGCAGTACAGCTTCGACGACGGCACGAGGGTCACGTCGCTGAAGGTGTTCACCTCGCACCGCTACTTCGACAGGAAGACCGGGCAATGGACCGACGGTGAGCGCGTCTGCTTCACGGTCCGCTGCTGGCGTGCGCTGGGCGACAACGTCGCCGACTGCGTACGGGCGGGGCAGCCCGTCGTCGTGTCCGGCAAGCTCCGCATCCGCGAGTTCGGCGCGGAAGGCGACCGCCGGTTCATGCCGGAGATCGAGGCCAGCGCGGTCGGGCACGACCTGCGCTGGGGCACCGGCGTCTTCACCAAGCCGGAGCGCGGGGGCGGCCTGGGCTCGATGACCAAGGAGATGCGCGAACGCCTCGACGAGGAGACCCAGGACTGGGCGATGGGCACCAAGCCCGTCCGCCCGTCTTCCCCCCACCCGAGCGCCGACCCGTCGGTCCCCGCGGCCGCCGACGCCCTGCGAAGCGCTCCCGCGCAGCCCCACGACGGTGACGCCGGGCCGGACGCCGGCCACACGGCGCTGGCCATAGCGGCCACCGACCCCGACGCCGCCACCCCGCAACCCGCCGCCCGTCCCGAGCCCCAGCCCGACCCCGCCGTGGCGGACGACACCACGCCTGACACGGTCACGCCGGAGCATCCGGGCCGCGCTTCGTCGGCCAAGGCGGCCACGGTCCGCGTCCTGGGCGCGTCCAGCAAGCCCCGGACGAAGACACAGACCCCGGAGAAGGCCGCAGCCTGACACCGACGTCACCTGACGGCTTGAGCATCTACGCCGGTGGATGCGCCCGTCGTGACGGATACGTGGCCGCTGCCCACGAAGGCGGGCGTCTTCATGGCGACCTACTCAACCGCCGTGAAGACACCCGCCCCCAACCCGAGCAGCCTGCTTGCCTCGACGCCCCCACAACCACACCCGCCAGGTGTGCCCATATCGAGGACGCGGGGGGCCGTGATCAGCCGCCTGTAGGCAGGCGTCGCCCACAGGAGTCGCCTACCGGTGAAGTTCAGATACGCGGGCGGCCAGTGCCGGCCTGGCGCAACGGCGAGGCGGGATCCCGGCCCTGCCGCTTGCCTTGACGCACTCCTTGGCGCCGCGTAGGCCCAGACCTGCTGGTCATCGAGTTCGCCGATGGACCGGATGAAGGAGTGGTACGACCGACGGTTCACCTGCCATGGGTCAGGGGGAAGGCGATCGGGGCGGAGGGCAGCAGCCGATGGTCGGCGCCCCGCGCAGGGGACGGCCAGAGGGAGGGGGAGGGGGAGGGGCATCGGCTGATGGCCCCGATGTCACCCCGAAGGGGGGCCGATGGGGTGGTTGTCCGCGTCAGATACCTAGAGCATGGATCATGTCCAGGTCACTCCCCGCACCATGGTTGCTCCTTTCCGGCACTGCCCGCTCGCGGAGTGAGCGGGCGTGGTCGTTTCAACGTAGCGGTTCCCATCGCATAACGCACACTCCGCAATTATTGTGTTACACATCGTTAGTCAGGGAGGAGACGAGATGGCGGCGACCAGTCACGCCACGATCAAGTCTCGCGACGGTGTGTCAAGACTGGCCGGTCGTTGGCCATTGCTCGGGCAACGGCGCCCCCTTGTGGCGTATCTGTGCGCCATTGTCGCCCTAGATGCCGTCGCGATCATCTTGTTCACGAGATCCACCGATTTCCACTGGCCGGATTTGCTGACCTTTGCCGCTCTCATGGCGTGCGGCGCGGTCTGCATCGAGGCCAGCAGGCGTCTGGGCATGCCCGCCGGAGTCTCGCGTGACCTGTTGTCGGCCTGGTGGCTGCCGGTCGCCCTGCTCCTGCCGCCGGTCTACGCCCTCTTCGCGCCGATCGTGCTGCAGATCCTTCTCCAGGTGCGCGTGCGCGCCACAGTTCTCTACCGCCGGGTGTTCAGCTCGGCGGCCATCGGCCTGGCCGGCTGCACGGCGTCGGTCGCCTTCCACTGGGTCGTGCCAGATCCCTGGGTGCTGACGCTGGGAAGTGGGCCGCCGATCGCCTACGCGGCTGCGGCCGCCGTGCTGTTCTCCCTGCTCAACATCGGTCTCATCGCGGTCGCGGCGCACACGTCCGATCCTGAGGGGTCGTGGCAGGAGGTGTTGTGGAACCGGGAGAGCGTCCTGCTGGACGTCGTCGAGCTGTGCCTCGGAGTCACGGTCTCGATCGGGTGCGGGCTCAATCTGGCTCTGCTGGTGCTCGCGTTGCCGCCGGTCGTCCTGCTGCAACGCAGCCTGTTGCATGCGCAGTTGCAGGCCGCCGCCCGTACCGACTCGAAGACCGGGCTGCTCAACGCGGCCGCCTGGCAGCGGGAGGCCGACACCGAGATCCTGCGGGCGCGCCGCAGCGGTGACACGCTGGCGCTGCTGATCATCGACATCGACCACTTCAAACGGGTGAACGACGCCCACGGGCACCTGGTCGGCGACGAGGTGCTGGCCGGAGTGGCAGCCATGCTGCGCAGGGAGTTGCGGGACTCCGACGTGGTGGGGCGGTTCGGCGGCGAGGAGTTCGTCGTCCTGCTGCCGGGGGCGGACGTCGACGAGGCGCGGCAGGTCGCCGAGCGACTTCGTACGCACATCGGGCACATGGCCATCCCGGTGGACGAGGCTCTGATCCGGATCACGATCTCGGTCGGGGTCGCGTTGATGTGCGTGCACGGCGACGATCTGATCGACCTGCTGGCCGCCGCCGATCTGGCTCTTTATCGGGCCAAGGAACTGGGCCGGGACCGTGTCTGCATCCCCGTCGTCCAGCCGCCACAACCGCCGTCGCCCGAGGAGCAAGCCGTGTGACCTGCCGTGAGGCACACGGTGTGATGTGCGAGGGTGCGGGCAGGCGCCTGAGGGGGAACGGGTCAGGGGCCTGCCCTCGGGTCGTGGCCGGTGCGCCTCGGGCGTCAGGGCGTGGTGACGCTGTCGCAGGTGACCAGGCGGACGGCGGGAGCCGAGACGATCTGGACGTGAGGCACGCCGGGGACCTCGACGTTGAGATACCCGCCCTCGACGGCGAACCGCACTCCTTCCACGGTCGACACCCGGCGGCCCTCGGAGTCGGTCAGCGTGTAGCCGTCGACGAGTTCGACGGTGCCGTTTCTCCAGGTGGGGTTCATGCCTGCACCTCCGGGAAGTCCAGCTCGGGCTGGGCGAGGTGGTTGAAGTAGTTGGACAAGGTGTTCAGGGCGATGTGGCCCACGATCTCGGCGAGTTCCGCGTCCGAGACGCCGGCGGCCCGTGCGGCGTCCAGGTCCGCGTCGCTCACCGCGCCGCCCGTGTGCATGATCGCCTGAGTGATCGCCAGGACTGCGGCCGCGTGCGGCTCGTGGTCCGAGCCCTGGCGTGTCTTGAGAAGTTCCTCGTCGGACATGCCCATACGGCGTCCGCGCATGGTGTGGGCGCTCACGCAGTACGTGCAGTGGTTCTCCTGGGCGACCAGCAGCGCGATCTGCTCCCTCAGCCTCGGGGTGAGGGCGCCCGAGCTGAGGTGCTCGCGCATCGCGAGGTATCCCGCCAGGGCGGCTGGGCCGTTGGCGAGGGCGGCGTACAGGTTGGGGACCTTGCCGAGCTGGCGGCGGGTCTGGTCGAGCAAACCGTCATTGTCTTCTGTCAGTTGCGGAAGGCGGGGCATGACGTCTCCAAAACGGTACTGATCGGTTCCATCGAGGCAAGACGATACCGAACGGTTCCGTTTTAGGGAAGTTCGGGATAGCTTGGCGGTATGCCCACACGTGCACGTGAACGCCTGCTCGACGCCGCCGAGGACCTCTTCTACGCGGAGGGGATCAGGGCGGTGGGCGTCGAGCGGATCCTGAGTGTCTCGGGAGTGGGCCGCGCCTCCTTCTACCGGCACTTCCCGAGCAAGGACGACCTGGTCGTGGCCGTACTGCGGCGGCGGGACGAGCGGTGGCGGGCCTGGCTGGCCGAACGCGTGGAGGCTCTGGGTGGGCATCCGCTGGACGTCTTCGACGCCCTGGCCGAACGGTTCGCGCGGGCGGATTTCCGTGGGTGCGCCTTCATCAACACCATGATCGAGACGGCGGATCCGGACAGTGCGGCTCATCGGGTGGCGGCCGAGCACAAGGAGCGCGTGCGGGCGTACGTCGCGGGGCTGCTCGAGCGCGACGGTCGCGACGACGCCGCCGAGCTGGCGCACCTGTTCGTCCTGCTGGTGGACGGGGCCATCGTCACGGCAGTACGTGAACACTCGACCCACCCGGCACAACAGGCACGAGCCGCAGCCACCGCCCTCCTCGCAACGCGGGGGACCATCACGGGGACCACCGCAGGCGCCGCGACCTAGGAGGCCGCGGCTTAGGAAACCGTGGCGCGCAAGGCCCGTGGTGAAGGCGGCTGTCGCGCGGGAGGCCGTGACCAAGGGGGGCAAGGAGGGGTGACAGAGGTCGCGGTCAGCTGAGGTCGGGGGTGCGAGCAGCGCCCGCCCCCGAAGCGGGGGCCGGGCATGGGAGGTCATGGCGTTCTTCTGCGCGAGGGTGGCCAGGGGGCGACCCACGGACGTCAAGGCGTTCGGGGGACGTGGGGTTGGAGGGGTGGGGGTGCAGGGCGGAGCGGGGAAGGGCGGAGGTGAAAGGGGCTGGGCGGCGGAAGCCTGCGTGTGCAGCCTCTAAGCTAGGGAGCATGCCGGAGTACATCTACACGCTGCAGCGCGTGCGCAAGGCGCACGGCGACAAGGTTGTCCTTGACGACGTCACGCTGTCGTTCCTGCCCGGAGCCAAGATCGGTGTCCTGGGGCCGAACGGCACCGGGAAGTCGACGCTGCTCCGGATGATGGCCGGCCTGGAGCAGCCGTCCAATGGCGACGCCAAGCTGATGCCGGGCTTCACGGTCGGCATGCTCCAGCAGGAGCCGCCGCTCAACGAGGAAAAGACCGTTCTGGGCAACGTGCAGGAGGGTGTCGCCGAGACGATGGCGATGCTCGAGCGCTACAACCAGATCGCCGAGCAGATGGCCACCGACTACAGCGACGAGCTGCTGGAGGAGATGGGCAAGCTCCAGGACCAGCTGGAGCACCGCAACGCGTGGGACCTCGACAGCCAGCTGGAGCAGGCGATGGACGCCCTGCGCTGCCCGCCGCCCGACGCCGAGGTGAGCAAGCTGTCCGGTGGTGAGCGCCGCCGCGTGGCGCTGTGCAAGCTGCTGCTTGAGGCCCCCGACCTGCTGCTGCTCGACGAGCCCACCAACCACCTCGACGCCGAGAGCGTGCAGTGGCTGGAGTCGCACCTGGAGAAGTACGCCGGCACGGTGCTGGCCGTCACCCACGACCGGTACTTCCTGGACAACGTGGCCACCTGGATCCTGGAGCTCGACCGCGGCCGCTGCTACCCCTACGAGGGCAACTACTCCACCTACCTCGACATGAAGGCCCAGCGCCTGAAGGTCGAGGGCCAGAAGGATGCCAAGCGCAAGAAGCGCCTGGAGGACGAGCTGGAGTGGGTGCGCTCCAACCCCAAGGCCCGCCAGACCAAGAGCAAGGCCCGTCTCCAGCGGTACGAGGAGATGGCCGCCGAGGCCGACAAGTTCCGCAAGCTGGACTTCGAGGAGATCCAGATCCCGCCGGGCCCGCGTCTGGGCACCACGGTGATCAAGGCGGACCAGCTCACCAAGGGCTTCGGCGACCGCCTGCTGATGGAGAGCCTGACGTTCGACCTGCCGCGTAACGGCATCGTCGGCGTCATCGGCCCCAACGGCGTCGGCAAGACCACGCTGTTCCGCATGATCACGGGTGGGGAGACGCCGGACACGGGGTCGATCACGATCGGCGACACCGTGAAGATCTCCTACGCCGACCAGAGCCGGGGCGGCATCGACCCGAGCAAGAACGTCTGGGAGGTCGTCTCCGACGGGCTCGACCACATCAAGGTCGGCAACGTCGAGATGCCGTCGCGGGCCTACATCGCGGCGTTCGGGTTCAAGGGGCCCGACCAGCAGAAGAAGGCGGGGGTGCTGTCGGGCGGCGAGCGTAACCGGCTCAACCTGGCGCTCACCCTCAAGCAGGGCGGCAATGTGCTGCTGCTCGACGAGCCGACCAACGACCTCGACACCGAGACGCTGTCGTCGCTGGAGAACGCCCTGCTCGACTTCCCGGGCTGCGCCGTGATCACCTCGCACGACCGGTGGTTCCTCGACCGCATCGCCACTCACATCCTCGCGTGGGAGGAAGGCTCGAACTGGTTCTGGTTCGAGGGCAACTTCGCCGACTACGAGAAGAACAAGATCGAGCGTCTCGGCGCCGACGCGGCCCGTCCCCACCGGGTGACGTACCGGAAGCTGCACCGGGACTGACGTCTCATCCCGGCACCGGGACTGACGGACACGTCTCGTCCCGGCACCGGGACTGACGGACACGTCTCGTCCCGGCACCGGGACATAGGTCTCATTCCTGCGACGAGCGGCGGGCCCCCTTCGGGGCGCGCCGCTTTTCGCGTGTCCCGGCAGGGCCGATCAACGTTCGGCCACCGTTGGGACGGGTCAGTGGTCGGCCTCGGCCGCCGGACTGCGCAGTGTTCGGCCTCGGCTGGGACGGTCAGCGTTCGGCTTCGGTCAGGGGCACCTGTACGGGAGCCGGGGCGGTGCGGCGCCAGGGGCCGTTGAAGAGCAGGATCGCGGGGATGAACAGCACGAGGCAGCCCAGCGCCACGAACAGCCAGGTCTGCCAGCTCGTGGCCGCCACCACATGCGGGATGACCAGCAGCCCGACCACCGCGATCGCCTTGCTCAGGAAGCCGAACAACCCCCAGGCCGTGCCCTGCAGGCGCGGGTCGGCGTCCTCGGCGTCCTCGGAGTAGTTGGCCATCCAGGGGGCGTAGGCGACGCCGAGTGAGCCGCCGAGCAGGGCGCCGACCACCATCAGCGTGCCGGTGGAGACGCCTTCCTGGCCGAGCGCGACGGCGAGGTAGGCGGTGACCAGCACCGCGGCGATGGTCCCGGCGAGCGAGAACGGCTTGCGCAGTTGCAGGCGGTCCGACAGGCGGCCGGTGACGATCAGCGTGACCAGGTTCAGGCTCCAGAACGCGGCCATGATCGTGGACGCCTGCGCGCTGCTGATGCCGAGCGCGCCCACCAGCATCGTCTGGCCGAACAGCGACAGCGTGATGTAGAGGACCAGCCAGAGCGAGATGCCGACGACGTGGGCCCAGATGTTGCGCCGGGCGAACAACGACCGGACGGTGGGCGGGCGCCTCAGGTCGACGACCTCCTCGGCGGCGCGTTCGGTGTGCTGGATCCTGGCCCGCAGTTCGGGGGACAGGTCGGCGATGTTGAACGCGATGACGGCCGAGATCACCAGCGAGAAGCAGCCCATGATGACGAACTGCGACCGCCACGACTCGTCGAAGATCGGCAGTGTCCAGCCGGCGACGGCGGCGGCCAGGAAGTTCGCGCCCACCGGGCCCCACGTCCAGAACCCGAACGCCTGCGCCCGTCCGAGTCGTGGCGAGAAGTCACGGATCAGCGGGGCGGTGGAGGCCATGGCGACGCCGTCCACGAAGGCCAGCAGGATGCGGGCGATCAGCAGGTCGCGCGGGCTGTGCACGAGCGTCATGGCGAAGCAGCACACGGCGGTCAGGGCCATGAGCGGGATGAGCAGGCGGACCCGGCCGACCCGGTCGGTGAGCCGCCCGCCCAGGATGGACGCCACGGCCCCGGCCACCGCCGCCGCCCCCGACACCGCGCCGTACGTGGCCAGCGACATGTTCAGATCTTTGAGCAGCAGGGGTACGACGGGCGCGATCTGCCCTTCGTAGGAGCCGATGAGGATGGCCAGGACGGCCATGGTGAGGATCTTCATCCGGCGGGCGCCGGTCGGGTACTCGTCGAGCTCGCGGACGTAGGACAGCCTCATGACACGCCTTTCTGTCGAGCCTAGGCCCCCGTCATGAGTTCTAGAAGCTAGCTCTAGAATCCATTTCTGAGATGCTGCTCCTCACGTCGGCCGTCGTCAAGAGTGCGTACCCGGTATCAGATGATTAGAATCAAATTCTAGGATTCGTTCGTAGTAAGGAGCCGGGCGTGGACCTGGAACTTGACGGCCTCGACGTGACCTTCGACCACACGGCCGTGGCCGCTCCCCGGATCAGGGACCTGCTGCCGATCTACCGCGACCTGCTCGGCGGCCGCCATCTGGGCGGCGGCGGGGACAACCGGGTCAGCGGGTACCGCACGCTGCAGCTCACCTACTCCAACGGGAGCAAGGTCGAGCTCATGGAGCCGCTGACCGGGTCCACGTTCTTCGACAGCTTCTTCGAGCTGACGCGGGGGCGGGGCGGCGTCCATCATCTCAACTTCCACGTCGGGGACATGGACGCGGCCGTCGCCCGGCTCACCGCGCGCGGCTACCGGCTGCACGGCCTCAACAGGGCCGACATGCGCTGGCAGGAGGTGTTCCTGCACCCCAAGGAGGCACACGGCGTGCTGATCCAGCTCGCCTGTCCGGGGTTGCGTGACCCGGACGAGGCCCGCCCGACGCTGGCGGAGGTGCTGGCGGGACGCGGCCGCAACGGCGACGGCATTCCCAGCCCCTGAGTCGGCGGAGGCTTCCCCGGAACCGAACCTAGCTCTAGAGTGCAATTCTAGAACTAGAATGGGGAGGCCCATGAAACCGGCACCGAAGCCAACGCCCGAGACCCAGCCGTTCTGGGACGGCACGGCCGCGGGAGAGCTCAGGATCCAGCGCTGCCAGACGTGCGCGCGGCACTACTTCTACCCCCGGCCGAGCTGCCCCCACTGCGGCGGCGGCGACGTGGAGTGGGTGCGCGCGACGGGCCGCGCGACCCTGTACTCGTACGTGATCAACCACCGCCCCGCGCCCGGTTTCGAGGGCGATGGGCCCTACGCCATCGCCGTCGTGGAGCTGGAGGAGGGCGTGCGGATGATGAGCAACATCGTCGGCGTGCCCAACACCCCCGAGAACCTGCCGCTGGACATGGAGCTGCGGGTGGTGTTCGAGCGGCGCGGCGACGTGCACGTGCCGCTCTTCGAGCCCGCGGAGGGCGCCCGATGAACATCGTGATCGCCGGGGCGGCCGAGACCGACGAGATCGGCCGCCTGCCGGACCGCTCCACCTTCCAGCTGCACCTGGAGGCCGCGCGCAACGCCCTCGCCGACGCGGGCATGACGAAACACGACATCGACGGCATCGCCACGGTCGGCACGCCCGGCCCCATCCAGGTCGCCCACGCCCTCGGCATCACGCCCTCCTGGCTCGACGGCACGGGCGTGGGCGGGTCGTCCTTCCTGTTCCACGTTCGGCACGCCGCCGCCGCCATCCGGGCCGGGCTGTGCCGTACCGTGCTGATCACGCACGGCGAGTCGGGACGGTCGCGCGTCGGCGCCGGCCGGTGGGGGCTGGGCGCGGACTCGCTGCTCGGGCAGTTCGAGCTGCCGTACGGGGTGGTCGGGCCGCCGACGTCGTTCACCGTCACGGCGCTGCGCCACATGAAGGAGACCGGTCTCACCCACGAGCAACTGGCCGAGGTGGCGGTCGCGCAGCGCCGCTGGGCCTCCCGGAACCCGCGGGCCATGTACCGCGACCTGATCACGGTCGAGGACGTGCTCGCGTCGAAGCTCGTCGCCTACCCCTTCCACCTGCTGGAATGCTGCCTGGTGACGGACGGCGGCGGCGCGCTGGTCGTCACCTCCGAGGAGCTGTCGCGCCGCCCGCCGGTGTACCTGCTCGGCTCCGGCGAGGCCATGGACGCGCCGATGGTCTCGCAGATGGAGGACTTCACCACCTCCAAGGGCTTCCGCCTGTCCGGGCAGGCCGCCTTCGCCGAGGCCGAGATCTCCCACCACGACGTCGACCACCTGATGGTGTACGACGCCTTCGCCCACGTGCCCGTCTACGGCCTGGAGGACCTGGGCTTCGTCGGCCGGGGCGAGGCGGGGGCGTTCATCGCCGAAGGCCACACCTCGCCCGGCGGCCGGCTGCCGATGAACACCAACGGCGGCGGCCTGTCCTACACGCACACCGGCATGTACGGCATGTTCGCCATCCAGGAGTCGGTGCGGCAGCTCCGGGGCGAGGCCGCGGCGCAGGTGCCGGACGTGGAGGTGAGCGTGGTGCTGGGCAACGGCGGCATGTTCGCCTCCGCCGCCACCCTCGTCCTGGCCTCCCGGTTGCCCTAGGTTCCGCACCCGGCCCTGCGGGCAGGCGGGCCCGGACGGGCCGATGGAACGGGATGGAACGGAATGGAACGCCTCTCCATCGGAAGCGGAAGATCCTGAGAAGAGGAGACGGCGATGCCGAAGTTCATGGACGTGCACAGTGGTTTCGTCGGTGTCACCGAGGAGCAGTTGCGCGAGGCCCATGAGCGGGACCTGGCGGTCGAGGGGGCCGAGGGCGTGCACTTCGAGCGGGCCTGGCTCGATCCGGACTCGGGCAAGGTGTTCTGCCTGTCGTCGGGGCCGTCGAAGGAGGCGGTGATGCGGGTGCACGAGAAGGCCGGCCACCCCACGACGGAGGTCTACGAGCTGCCCATCGAGGTCGAGTAGCCACCACCCCGCCCCCGGACCGGTGACGGCCGCCCGCGCTGCTGCGGGCACGGGCGGCCGCCACCGACACGCGCCCGAGCCACGAGGTCAAGGGCGGGCGAGGGCGCGAAAGCTGCCGCGAGAGGGGGCGAAACACCGTCCAGACGGGCGCGAAAAACCGTTCCGGCGGGCGCGTCGGGTGCCCGGCAGCGCGCGGGGGCCGTACTAGATTCGTCGGGTGAGCACGGGAGCCGCGCGCGGGGTGGGGCGGTTCGTCAACGGAGAGTCGGTCTACGGGACCATCCTGACGGCCGGCGCCGTCTCCGGGCTCTCGCACTGGATCGCCGACCCGGCCGAGCTGCTGGCGACCGCGATCGGCACGGTCAGCGTGTTCTGGATCGCGCACGCGTTCGCCGAGATCGTCGGCGACCGGTCGCCGGACGTGCGCACGGCGGTGCGCGGCGCGGTGACGCGGTCCACGGGCATGTTGTGGGGGCTGGTCCCGCTCACGGTGATCTTGTGCCTGGCGATGACCGGCGTGATGTCCGTGGACGCGTCGGTGTACCTGGAGATCGGCGTGTCCGTCGTCCTGCTCACCGTGCTCGGCTTCTTCGCGGCGGCGCCCAAGACCGACCGGCTCTGGATCCGGTTGCTCTGCGGAGCCGGCTCGGGCGCCCTGGGAGCCGTGATGATCCTGCTGAAGAGCCTCGGGCACTGAGCAAGGGCGCCCGAGCTGCCAGGGCAGGTCAGGAGGGCGGCGGACGCCAGGTGATGAGCGCGTCCAGGGCCTCGACGCGGGAGCCGGTGACCAGGAGCGGGTTGATCTCCAGGGACTCCAGGTCGTCGCCCAGGCTCTCGGCGAACGCGGCGATGCCGGCCACCACGTCGGCCACCGCGTCCAGGTCGGCGGGCTCGGTGCCCCTGGCGCCGTCCAGCAGGGCCGCGCCGCGCAGCTCGGACAGGGCCCGGCGGACCTCGCCGGCGTCCACCGGCAGCACGCGCAGGGCCGCGTCCCGCAGCACCTCCACCCAGACGCCGCCGAGCCCGACCGCCAGGGTGAGCCCCCAGGCCGGGTCGCGCACCACGCCCGCCAGCAGCTCGATCCCGCCGCCGCGTTGCGGCTGGACCAACACGCCCGCGTCGGGGGCGTGCGCCCGCGCCGCGGCCACCACCTCCCGATAGGCCTGCCGCACCTCCTCCGGGCCGGACAGCCCGAGCCGCACCCCGCCGATGTCGCTCTTGTGCCCGAGCCCTTCGGCGGCGGCCTTGAGCACCACCGGGTAGCCGAACCGTTCGGCCGCGGCCACCGCCGCCGCCTCGTCCGCTGCGGTCTCGGACGGCACCACGGGCAGCCCCGCGGCGGCGAGCAGGGCGGCGGCCCGGTGCTCGGCCCACACGCCGTGCGCACCCTCGGGCGCGCCCCCGGATGCAACCCAGGATGCGCCGCCGACCGCCGCCCGCCCGGCCGGGCCGGCGCCGGTCAGGGCCCTGCGGTGGGCCTCCGACCAGCGCACCGCCGCGCCGAGCGCGGTCAGGCCGTGCTCGATCCCGCCCATGACGTACGGGAACCCGGTCTCCCGCTGCACCTGCCGCCCGAACTCCGTGACGTCGGTCAGCACGTTGCTCACCACCACGACCGGCACCGGCGACTCGGCGATGCGCCGCGCGCTGGCCTCGTACATGGCCAGGACGGGCGCGGGGTCCGCGGGGGCGATCCTGGGCGGTTCGGACAGCAGCATGACCAGGTCGATGCCGGGATCGGCGGTCACCGTCTCCAGGGCGCGGCCGAGCAGGGTGCGGTCGACGAGGACATAGCCGGTGACGTCGAGCGGGTTCTGCACGGTGCCGAACGACGGCACGATCCCGGCCAGCGTCTCGACCGTGGCCGCGGAGAAGGGCGGCAGCTCCAGGCCCTCGTCCTCGGCCCGGTCCGCGATGATCTCGGACGCGCCGCCCGACGGGGTGACGACGCCCACCCGGCGGCCGGGCAGCGGGCCGGTGGCGGCCAGCAGCCCGGAGGTGATGATCAGGTCCTCCAGCGAGCGCACCCTGATCACGCCGAGCTGGCGCATGGCGGCGTCGATGACGTCGTCGTCGCCCACGAGCGCGCCCGTGTGGGCCTGCGCGGTGCGCGAGGCGAGTCGGCTGCGGCCGATCTTGAGCGCGACGATCGGCTTGCCCGCCAGCAGCGCCCGGCGGGCGACCCGGGAGAACTCGGCCGGGTTCCTGATCGTCTCCAGGAACAGGGCGATGACCCGGGTCGCCGGGTCGTCCACGAGGTAGTCGACGACGTCGGTGACCGTGACGACTGACTCGTTGCCCATCGAGGTCAGCAGGCTGACGCCGACGTTGCGGGCCTGGGCGAAGCCGAGCACCGAGCTGGCCAGCGCGCCGCTCTGCAGCACCACGCCGACCGACCCGCGCAGCAGCGGCTCGGGGATGGGCAGCCCGTACGGGGTCACGTCGGCGGCGGCGTTGATGTAGCCGTTGCCGTTCGGCCCGAGGATCGTCAGGCCGTTCTCGCGGGCGAACCCGGCGATCTCCGCCTCCAGCCGCGCGCCCTCCGCGCCGGCCTCCCCGAACCCCGCCGTGAGGATCACGTAACAGCCGATGCCCAGCTTGGCGCCCTCCTTCAGCACGCCGAGCACGGCGGCCGTCGGCACCATGACGTAGGCCAGGTCGACGGGGGAGGGGATCTCGCTCAGGCTGCGGAAGGCCGGCGACCCGTGCACCACCCCGCCCCTGGGGTTGACCAGGTGGACGGGCCCGGAGAAGCCGTGGGTGCGCAGGTTCAGCAGCGTGCTGACCGACCAGCCCGACTTGTCCGTGGCCCCCACCAGGGCGATCGAGCGCGGGTTGAACAGTGCCTCGACCGACATGGACTACTCTCCGATCAGGCCGAGCCTGGCGTGGCCCTTGATGAGGTTGCGGGCGATCGTGCGGCGCTGGATCTCGTCGGTGCCCTCGAAGATGCGCAGCAGGCGCAGCTCCCGGTACCACCGCTCGACCGGCAGCTCCTTGGTGTATCCCATGCCGCCGTGGATCTGCAGCACCCGGTCCACGACCTGGTTGGCCATCACGGCGCCGTTGAGCTTGGCGATGGAGGAGGCGTGCCGGGCGTCCATGCCCTGCTGCACCTGCCAGGCCGCGTGGAGGGTGAGCCACTTGGCCGCCTCGATCTCCACCTGGGAGTCGGCGATCATCCACTGGATGGCCTGGTACTCCGAGATGGCCTGGCCCATCGACTTGCGGATCTTGGCGTAGTCGATGGCCATCTGGAGCATGCGCTCGGCGGAGCCGATGGCACGGGCCGGGATCATGTACCGTCCTTGCCCGATCCACTGCATGGCAAGCTCGAAGCCCTTGCCGAGCTCGCCCAGGATGTTCTCCTCGGGCACCCGCACGTCCTGGAACACCAGCGCCGCGGGCCCCCACTCGCCCATGGTCGGGATGGGCTCGGACTTCCAGCCCATGTCCCGGTCGACCAGGAAGCAGGTCACGCCGTGGCCCTCGGCCACCGCGAACACCATGACGAAGTCGGCCTCGCTGCCGCCGGTGATGAACGTCTTCTCGCCGTTGATCACCCACTCGGCGCCGTCGCGGGTGGCGCGGGTGCGGATGTTGCGGGCGTCGGAGCCGGCGCCCGGCTCGGTGATCGCGAAGCAGGACCGCCGTTCGCCCTCGATGGTCGGGACGAGGTAGCGCTGCTTCTGCTCGTCGGTGCCGGCGTAGAGGATGTTGTCGGCGCTGCCGCCGAAGGAGAAGGGCACGAACGTGCGGCCCATCTCCATGGCGATGATGGCGGACATGATCGGGCCGAGCGCCGCGCCGCCGTACTCCTCGGGGGTGTTGATGCCCCAGAAGCCCGACTTCCTGGCCTTGGCGCGCAGGTCGCGCACGACCTCGGGATCGAGCCCCGGACGCCCTTCGCGCTCGTTGCGCAGGACCTCCGGCTCCAGCGGCATGACCTCTTTCTCGATGAAGGCACGCACGGTGTCGCGGATCTGCCGTTCCTCCGGGCTGAGCGAGAAGTCCACGGCCGCCTCCTGAATTTCTAGAATCAGTCTCTAGTACGCGATTCTAACCCCCGCGCGGCACTGGTCAAGAATCAGATTCTAGAATTCGGCGCGATAGAATGCCTGGCATGGCACGCAAGTCCTCGTGGGAGTGGAGCCGTACGGCTCAGACGCGCAAGAGCATGTTGCAGGCGGCCCGTGAGGTCTTCAGCGAGCACGGCTTCGCCGACTCCAACGTCTCGGAGGTCGTGGCCCGCGCCGGCTCCAGCGTCGGCAGCCTCTACCACCACTTCGGCGGCAAGACCGAGCTGTTCCTCGCCCTCTACGAGGACCACCAGGCGGCCCACGAGCAGGCGTCGGCCGCCAGCGTCGCCAAGGCCAAGAAGGACGGCGTCAGCGACCCCGTCGAGCTGCTGATCGCCGGGGCCCGCGCCTACCTCGACGGCGCCTGGGACCGGCGCGACCTGGTCCGGCTCTTCATCGACGGCGACGGCCCGCCCGGCTTCGAGCTGATCCGCCGCACCCGCGGGCGCGAGTGGGTGCGCCAGAACGCCGTCCTGCTCGGCGCCGGCGGAGACCCCCTCGACCGGTTCACGGTCGCGGTGCTGACCAGCATCATCGGCGAGGCCGCCCGCGAGGTGGCCACCTCCGACACCGAGGAGGAGGCCAGGGAGATCATCGAGGCGGCGATGAAGCTCATCCACCGCCTCGATCCCCTCAGGGGGCTCAGCGACGACTGATCGTCGCCCGGCCGCGGTCGATCACCACCGTCCCGTCGTCCTTGGCGGTGCGGAACAGCACGTCGTCGCCGTCGGCCCAGATCGAGACGGTCAGCGGCTCGCCGGGGAACACCGGGCTGCTGAACCGGCCCGACATTGCCCTGAACCGTGACGGGTCCGACCCGGCGAGCGTGTGCAGCAACGCCCGCCCGGTCACGCCGTACGTGCACAAGCCGTGCAGGATCGGCCGGTCGAACCCGGCCCTGGCGGCGAACTCCGGATCGCTGTGCAGCGGGTTGCGGTCGCCGGACAGCCGGTAGAGCAGCGCCTGGTCCGGCCGGGTCGGGTAGGTCACCTTGTGGTCGGGCGCCCGGTCCGGGGCCGCCCACTCGTCGCGGGGCCCCCGGTCGCCGCCGAAGCCGCCCTCGCCCCGGATGAACACCGAGCTGCGCGAGGCGATCACCAGCTCGCCGGTCTCCAGGTCCACGGCCCTGGCCTCGGTGGTCACCAGCGCGCCCGAGCCCTTGTCGTAGATGCCGGTCACCTTCGACGTCGTCCGTACGCCGCCCGCGGGCGGCAGCTCCCGGTGCAGCTCGAAGCCCTGCTCGGCGTGGACCAGCAGGGCCGGGTCGAAGTCGCCCAGCCGCCGTCCCGGCGACTGCGCCGCCAGCACCGCGAACGTCGGCAGCACCCGCTGCCCCTTCTCGTTGGCGAACTCCAGCTCGTCCAGGCCCGAGCCGACGCCGAGCGCGTACAGCATGGTGTCCTCGGCGGTCCAGGTGCGCTCGTGGGCCGGGCCCTCGACGCCGATCAGCGAGTGGTCGAGCGGCATGTCAGTCCTCCCGCCCGGGGATGCGGCCGTTGGTCAGGGCGTTGGGCGCGGCCTTGTCCACCAGGGCGGGGATGACCGCGCCCAGCTCGGCCGGGTCCCAGCGGCCGCCCTTGTCCACCCCGGGGCCGGCGTGCCAGCCCTCGGCCACGCTTATCATCCCGCCGCGCACGTTGAACACCCGCCCGGTGACGCCGCGCGCCTCGGCGCTGGCCAGCCAGACCACCAGCGGCGCGATGTCGTCGGGGTCGGCGCCGGTCGCCCCGGCCGGGATCAGGTTCTCCGTCATGCGGGTGAGCGCGGCGGGGGCGATGGCGTTGACCGTCACGCCGTAGCGTTCCAGCTCCCTGGCGGCGATCACGGTCAGCCCGGCGATGCCCGCCTTGGCCGCGCCGTAGTTGCCCTGGCCCGGGTTGCCGTAGATGCCGGAGGACGACGTCGTGTTGATGATCCGGGCGTCGACCCGCTCACCGGACTTGGCCTTGGACCGCCAGTAGGCGGCGGCGTGCCGCAGGGGCGCGAACGTGCCGCGCAGGTGCACCCTGATCACCGCGTCCCACTCGTCGGCGGTCATGTTGACCAGCATGCGGTCGCGCAGGATCCCGGCGTTGTTGACCAGCACGTGCAGGTCGCCGAAATGCTCGACGGCCGCCCCGATCAGGCGCTTCGCGCCGTCGAAGTCGGAGACGTCCTCGCCGTTGACGATCGCCTGGCCGCCCATGGCCTCGATCTCGGCCACCACCTCGGCGGCGGCCCCGGACGAGCCCGTGCCGTCCACCTCCGCGCCCAGGTCGTTGACCACCACCTTCGCGCCCTGCCTGGCGAACTCCAGGGCGTGCCCGCGCCCGATGCCCCTGGCCGCACCCGTGACGATCACCACGCGACCTTCGACGATCCCGCTCATCCGACACCTCGATCCTTGACCGGCCGACGATTTGAACTGGATTCTAGTATCAAAATCTAGAAAGGACAGGCCCTTGGTGACGACGACCCCCGCTCCCGTCGGCCACGCCTGGCGCACGCTGTCGGTCGTGAGCCTGGCCAGCGTGCTGACCGGGCTGGGCGGCAGCGCGATCAACGTCGCGCTGCCCGAGATCGCCCGGCACACCGGGGCCGACGCCACGGCCGCGGGCTGGATCCTGCTGGGCTTCCAGTTGACCACGACCGTCCTCATGGTGGTGTTCGGCCGGTTGGCGGACATGTTCGGCAGGCGCAGGATGTACCTGATCGGGCTGGCCGTCTACACCGGGGCCGCCCTGCTCGCCGGGCTGGCCCCCGGCGCGTGGATGATCGTGGCCATGCGGGTCGTGCAGGCCGCCGGGGCCGCGATGTTGCTCACCAACAGCGCCGCCCTGGTCAGCGACGCCTTCCCGCGCGAGCGGCTGGGCGAGGGCATGGGCGTCTACGTGGCCTCCTTCTCCATCGCCGGGCTGATCGGCCCGACGCTCGGCGGCGTGCTCGCCTCGAACCTGGGCTGGCGCTGGGTGTTCTGGTTCAACGTGCCCATCGGGGTGGTCTGCCTGGTGTGGGGCGCGCTCACGCTGCGGCGGGTCGAGCCGGCCGGGCGCGAGCGCGGGCTCGACCTGCCGGGCAGCGTGCTCGTGCTGGTCACGCTCGGCGGGCTGCTGCTGGCGTTGTCGGAGTTCGGCAGACTGGGGTGGGGGCATCCGGTGGTGGCCGCCGGGCTCGCCGCGTTCGCCGTGGGCCTGCCGCTGTTCGTGGCCAGGGAGCGGCGGGCCGCTCATCCCGTGGTGGACCTGCGGCTGTTCCACGACCGGGCCTTCGCCTTCGGCACGCTCGCCTCCTTCCTCAACGCCGTCGCGCGGATGGGCATGGTCTTCCTCGTCGCGCTCTACTTCCAGGCCGTGCGAGGGGACGATCCCGTACAGGCCGGGCTGAAGGTGCTGCCGCTGGCGGTGGCGGCCATGGTCGCGTCGGTGACGTCGGGCTTCCTCCAGCGGCTGACCAGCGCGCGCACCCTGGCGGTCGCCGGGGCCGCCACCACGACCTGCGGGCTGCTGGCGCTGCTCGGCACGATGTCGGCGAGCACGCCGTACCCGGCGGTGGCCGCGGGGCTCGTGCTCATCGGCCTCGGCTCGGGCGTCTTCCTGCCCTCCAACACCACCGCCATCCTGGACGGCCTGCCCTCCGAACGCCTCGGCATCGTCAACGCCATGCGCCTCATGCTGCAGAACACCGGCAACGTGGTCGGCACCGGCCTGGTGTTGTCGATCATCACCGCGCCGCTGCCCGCCGTGCTGCACCGGCGCGTCTTCGCCGGGACGCTGTCGGAGCTCTCCGGCGACGCGGTCGGCCTGCTCGTGACCGGCTACCGCTGGGCGCTCGCCTGCATGGCCGCGATCTCGGTGCTGACCGTGCTGGCCTGCCTGGCCCGCCGCAAGGCCCGGTGACCAGCGGGCCGAACGGTACGGGTACCGTGGCGGACGTGGCAGAACCCTCCCCGGCGCACCGGCACGTCTTCCTCCGCATGGTCAGATTCGCCGACATCGACTCCCAAGGGCATGTGAACAACGTGCGCTTCCTCGACTACCTGGAGGACGCCCGCTTCGGCATGTTCGCGATCGATCCGGTCAGGGCGGGCGAGGCGCCCTTCGGAGGGCTCGTGGTCACCCGCCACGAGATCGACTACCGCCGCCCGCTCGGCCTGCGGCCCGAACCGGTCAGGGTCGAGACCTGGGTCACGCAGCTCAGGCCGGTCCGCTTCACCCTGGCCTACGAGATCCGCGACGACGACCAGGTCTACGCGACCGCCACCTCGGTGATCGTGGCCTACGACGTCGAGCGGGCCGCGCCGCGCCGGCTCAGCGAGGACGAGCTCGTCCTGCTCAAGCGTTACTCGGCCCAGGGCTGACCGCCCTGGAACCGCAGCCGCCCTCCGGTCCGGGCAGGAAGCGCTGGCTGATGCTCGCGCTGGGCGTCAACGCCCATGCGAGCGTCACCTTAGGACTGTTCGGCCTGCCTCTCGTCATGCCGGAGATTGAGCGACATTTCGGTGTTCCGCTGGCAGTGGCCGGAGTCATTGGGAATGCCCCGGGAATCGGCGTTCTGGTGGCGCTCGTCGCCTGGGGCGCGCTGGCCGACCGGCACGGCGAGCGCCTGGTGCTCGGCATCGGCGTCGGCCTGGCGGCCGTGCTGCTCGCCGCCGTCGCCTTCGCCGGGCCCGCCTGGGCCGTGATCGCGCTGCTGGCGCTGGCGGGCGCGGCCGGGTCGGCGGCCATGGTCGGCGGCGGCCGGATCGTCCTGCGCTGGTTCCAGCCGCCCGAGCGTGGGGTCGCCATGGGCCTGCGCCAGGTGTCCTACACCCTCGGCATGGCCGTCGCGGCGTTCGTGCTGCCGCCCGTCGCGCGGGCGCACGGGCTGCCCGGCGTGCTGCTGGTCTGCTCCGCCGTCAGCCTGCTGGCCGCCGTCCTGGCCGCGTTGTTCCTGGCCGAGCCGCCGCACTCGATCGCCGGGGGGAGCGCGGGGCCCGAGCGGTCGCCGTACCGGCAGCCGGCGCTGTGGCGGGTGCACGCGACCAGCGGGCTGCACGCGGTGCCGCAGATCGTGGTCAGCACGTACGGCGTCACCTGTCTGGTCGGCCTGTACGGCTGGGACGCCGTGGCCGCCGGCCAGCTCTTCGGCCTGTCGGCCGTCGCCGGAGCCGTGGTCCGGGTGGCCGTCGGCCGCTGGTCCGACCGGGTCGGCCTGCGGATGCGTCCCCTGCTGCTGCTCACCTGCGCCTGCCTGGCCGTGCTCGCCCTGCTGGTCGTGGGCACGGCGACGGACAGCCTGCTCGGCCCGGTGGCGCTCGCGACGGCCTCGGTGCTCACCGTGTCCGGCAACGGGCTGGCCTACCTGAGAGCGGGCGAGCTGGCCGGCCCCGCCTGGGCGGGCAAGGTGCTCGGCACCCACAACACCGTCCAGAACGTCGTCGCCCTGGGGGTGACGCCGCTGGCCGGGGCGCTGATCACCGGGACGGGCTACTGGGCGGCGTACGCGGCCGGCCTGGCCTGCGCGCTGGTGTCGCTGCCCGTCATCCCCTTCCGCGGCGAGCAGCGGGCCGGCCCTCGGTCATGACTGCCCGCGCAGCCACACGGCGGTGTCCGGCGGCAGCGTCCCGCCCTGGACCGGGCCGCTGGACAGCAGCACCCCGTCGTGCGCCGGCAGCCGTACGGGCTCCATCCCGCAGTTGATCGCGCAGATCAGCGGGCCCCGGGAGAAGAAAAGCGCTCCCTCGGGGGAGTCCAGCCACTCCAGGGTGTACGGAATCACACCCGCCAGCTCGCGGCGGCAGGCCAGGGCCCGGCGGTAGAACTCCAGCGTCGAGTCCGCGTCGCCCTCCTGCTTCTCGGCCGTCAGCTCGGCGAAGGCGGCCGGCTGCGGCAGCCAGGGCCGCACGCCGGGCGGCGAGAACCCGTACGAGGGCGACTCCGCCGACCACGGCAGCGGCACCCGGCAGCCGTCGCGGCCCGGCAGCTTGCCCTCCGACTGGAAGAACACCGGGTCCTGCCTGGCCTCGGCCGGCAGGTCGGTCACCTCCGGCAGGCCCAGCTCCTCGCCCTGGTAGAGGTAGGCCGAGCCGGGCAGCGCCAGCATCGTGAGCAGCGCCGCCCTGGCCCGCGCCAGACCCGTGCCCGGATCGGCGGTCTCGTAGCGGGTGCGGTGGCGTACGACGTCGTGGTTGGACAACACCCAGGTGGCGTACGGGACCGAGGCCAGGGTGTCGTCGATCACCTTCTTGAACGCGGTCGGCGACCACGGCGCCTGCAGCCAGGCGAAGTTGAAGCTCTGGTGCAGCTCGTCGGGGCGGACGTAGAGGGCGAGGTCCTCGGCGCTGTCGGTCCAGACCTCGCCGACGGCCATACGCTCGCCGGGGTAACTGTCCAGCACCTTGCGCCAGTCGCGGTAGACGCCGTGCACCTCCGGCTGCCCCCAGACCGGCGAGACCGACGTGAACGACTGGTCGCCGACGTCCGGCAGCCCCTCGGCCTTGTACAGGCCCATCGCCACGTCGATGCGGAAGCCGTCCACGCCCTTGTCCAGCCAGAAGCGCAGGACGTCGAGGAACTCCGCGTGCACCTCGGGGTTGCGCCAGTTGAAGTCGGGCTGTTCGGGGGCGAACAGGTGCAGGTACCACTGCCCGTCGGGGACCTGGGTCCAGGCCGGGCCGCTGAAGGTGGACTGCCAGTTGTTGGTCGTGTCGCGGAAGATGTACCGGTCGCGTTTCTCGCCCCGCAGCGCGGCCTGGAACCAGGGGTGCTGGGAGGAGCTGTGGTTGGGGACGATGTCCACCAGCACCTTCAGCCCGTGCCCGTGGGCCTCGGCCACCAGCGCGTCGAAGTCGGCCAGCGTGCCGAACAGCGGGTCGACGCCGCGGTAGTCCGCCACGTCGTAACCGCCGTCGGCCATCGGAGAGGGGTAGAACGGCGTCAGCCAGATGGCGTCGACCCCCAGCCTCCTCAGGTACGGAATCCGCTCCCGCACCCCGGCCAGGTCGCCGACGCCGTCTCCGGAGGCGTCGGCGAAGCTGCGAACGTAGATCTCGTAGACGACGGCATCACGCCACCAGGGGATATCCATGTGGGCGTCATGCCCGTTATGTCGGCGAGTTCACCAAGCTGTGGGCCGCGTAGACCAGATAGTCCCAGAGTCTGGTCGCCTGATCGTCGGGCAGGCCGAGCGAGTCGACCGCGTCACGCATGTGCCGCAGCCAGGCGTCACGCTCGGCCTCCCCGATCACGAACGGCACGTGCCGCATGCGCAGCCGGGGATGGCCCCGCTCCTGGCTGTAGGTGTTGGGGCCGCCCCAGTACTGGATCAGGAATCCGCGCAGCCGGTCCTCGGCGCCCGTCAGGTCGGGCTCGGGGTAGAGCGGCCGCAGCAGGGGGTCTTCCGCGACACCTTCGTAGAAACGGTGGACGAGGCGGCGGAAGGTCTCCTCGCCGCCTACGGCGTCGTAGAAGGAGGTCTCTGTCACGTTCTCACCTTATGCAATGGCGACCATGGGGATTCCGGCGGAGTCCAGGGCGGCCTTCACCCTGAGCCGGATCTCCCGGGCGACCTCGGCCTGGCGGGAGGGCAGCGTCTTGGCGGTGATGCGGAACACCAGCGCGCTGTCGGAGAGCTGCTCCACGCCGTACACCTGGGGCTCCTCCACGATCACGCTCTCGCGGAACTCGGGGTCGGCCCAGATCTCCTCGGCCACGATCTCCAGCGCCGCGCGCACGGCGGTGATGTCGGCGTCGTAGGGCACCGGGACGTCGAAGTAGGCCCGCGACCAGCCCTGCGACTCGTTGCCGACGCGGGTGATCGTGCCGTTGCGCACGTACCAGACGCGGCCGTCGGCGTCGCGCAGCCGGGTGACCCGCAGGGTGACCGCCTCGACGGTGCCGACGGCGGCGCCCGCGTCGATCACGTCGCCCACGCCGTACTGGTCCTCCAGCAGCATGAACATGCCGGCGATGAAGTCCTTCACCAGCTCCTGCGCCCCGAAGCCGATCGCGACGCCCAGGATGCCGACGCTGGTCAGCAGGGGGGCGATGGGGATCGTCAGCCGGTCGAGCACGGTCAGGATGGCGGTGCCGAGGACGACGATGGAGGCGATGTGCTTGAGCACCGACCCCATGGTCTCGGCCCGCTGCTTGCGGCGTTCGTGCAGCAGCGCGTCGATGCCGTCGGTGGCCGCGTTGCGGCGGAACCTGTTGGTGAGCGAGCCGCCGGTGGCTGCCCGGTTCACCACCTTGGTGATCAGCCGGTGCGAGATGTTCCGCACGACGAACCCGAACACCAGGATCAGGACGATGGTGATCAAGCTGGCCAGCAACGGCGCCCATGACACGTTGCCCAGCCAGTCGACCAGAGGACCACAGATCACCGTGTCACCTTGACAGGCCTGGGCCATCTGCGAGCTCACTTTGTCCAAGTCCTGCACGAGCGACGACTCTGCCGGCGTGGGCGTAGGCGATGGCCCTGATGTCACCAACAGGAACACTGGGTGGATTCCCCCTCAGGAAGCGGTTCGGTCAGCGGCAAATCAGTCCAATTGGATCTAAAAATACCGCTGACCGAACCGGCCGCCGTCACATCACGCCGGGGAAGACGGGGTCGCCCGGTCTCTGGGCCGCGGAGGGAGAGACCGGACGCTCCGATGACGGTCGGCTCGGACGGGCCACACACCCGGAAGCATGGCCCGTTCCGGTTCCAAGGGGGGGAGGTGATCCCCCCGGCACCCGGCGGGCGCACCCGCCGGGCTGATCTGCGCGCACGGGCGTGCGCCCGTGCGAAGGGGCCGGAACCGGCGGGACGATCAGGGGCCCGGCAACCCGGACGCCCTCCGCACCGATCGTCCCGCCGGCCCCGCGGGGCCGCCGTGGGGGCGGTGACCCGTGGTGGCTGCGCTCCACCCGGATCACCGCGTGGTCACTCTCCCACCGCGGCGAGCACGCGTGCGACCTTGGTCGCGGCACCGGCCGGGTCGTCGGCCGTGTGCATGGGTTCGCCCCAGGACCAGCAGTACCACCAGTCGGGAAGGTCCGAGGCGTTCGCCGGCCGGCAGGTGACGTTCTCGGACAGGCTCGTCGCCTTCGGGTTGATGACGCGGACGAACTGCCGGCCGCTCTGGGTCTGGACCACTCGTGCGAGCAGACCGCGAGCGCCGAGCTCGGCTACGAGGCGCTGCAGATGTCCGATCTTGTCGTCCGTCACCTTCTCGTCCTCCCTGGGAATCGTTGCTGGTGGGCCAAACATGGCTCAAGTCAACAGCACACGCAACGCCATCCTGCTGATCACAGGGAGTGGCTATTCCCTCATGGGTTGTAAGAAACAGTCCCTCGGAGGACGATCCTTAACCGTAGGCTTGATGAGCACGTTTCCAAACGGTCCTCACTGCTTCATAGTCGTCTCTAGGCGAAGAGCTACCTGAGGGCTACGCTGAGTCACCAGTCTTGACGGGTCGAGACATCGGGAGAGGGGCCGGGATGTCCGGCAGGCAGCACAGGGAAACGGAGATCGCCCGGCGGATCAGGGCCAAGGGCCTTGCCACCGGGCGCACCTCCGCCCAGATAGCTGAAGAGATCCACGAGGCGTGCTCGCCGCAGTTCAGCACGACCCGCATCAAAGCGCACCGCCTGTCCTACGGCATCGCGCTCGCGGACGTGATCGAGCAGGTGCGGGCGTTGTTCGAGCGCGACGCCAAGGCGCCGCCGGGCATCGGCGAGACGTTGCTGTCGGCGTACGAGAGCGGGCTCAAGCGGCCGGGCCCCGAATACCTCCACTACCTGTGCTCGGTCTACCGGGTCGAGCCCATCGAGCTCGGCTTCGACGGGCCCTGCATCTGCGGCCACGGCCACCGGATGCCCGGCGTGCTCGGCGAGCCCGCCAATCGCGTGGCGGGGTCGGCGTCGCTGCCGCGCGACCTGGTGATCCACCCGATGACCGTCGAGGCCGACGCCCAGGAGGACGAGAACATCCTGCGGCGCACGTTGTTAAATCTGCTGGACACCGACGTGTCGTTCAAGCAGCAGTTCGACGGGCCGGTGCTGGGGGCGTGCGAGGGCATCCGGCGGCGGATGGACGAGACGCTGGTCTCGGCCACCGTGTCGGGCGGCATGCTCGACCAGTGGGAGGAGGCGACGCTGGCCTTCGGCCGCCAGTACACCACGACGCCCCCGCTGCGGTTGTTGTGCGACGTGCTGCTGGAGCTGAGCGCGGTCCGCACGGCGTTGTCCAGGCGTCAGCCGATCGACCTCCAGGACCGGTTGTGCCGCATGGCCGCGCAGCTGGCCGGCCTGAGCGGCATGGTGATGATCAACCTGGGCGACCACCGGCTGGCCCGGTCGTTCTTCCGCACCGGCCGCATCGCCGCCGACGAGACCGGCGACCGCGCCCTGCGGGCCTGGATCACGGCCAGGGAGTCGCTCGTCCCCCTCTACTACGGCGACGCCCGCGAGGCGCTCAACCTGGCCAAGAAGAGCCGCGACCTGGCGGGCGCCACGCCGTGCGTGGCGCAGGCCATGGCGCCGGTCGTGGAGGCGCGGGCCCTGGCCATGCTCTCCGGCACCGACAGCAAGAAGGAGGTCGTCGACCAGGCCAAGCGCGCGCTGGCCCGGGCCAGGAGCGCCTTCTCGCACATGAAGAGCGAGGAGCAGGAGGACATGGCCTTCGGCTACACCGAGAAGCAGCTCTACTTCTACCAGGGCGACGTGCTCACCAAGCTCGGCCAGACCATCGAGGCCGAGGTGGTGCTCGACCAGGCGCTCGGCAAGTACGAGGACCACGTCCTCGACCAGACCCTGATCAGGCTCGACCAGGCCCAGTGCCGCCTCCTGGAGGGTGACATCGACGAAGCCCTACAAATTGGTACGAACGCCTTGCGCAATCTGGGGGATGAATACCTTACGGACCTCATCATCCGCCCGGCGCTCGCGCTGGAGCAGCAGATCATGAAAAAGGACGACAAACATCAGATGCTGGCTGAATTCAGCGCCCAGCTGCGGCGTCGGAAGTTGGCCCAGAAGGAAGGGAGCGGTGGATGACGTTGAAGATCCGGCGGTACCGCTGGTCCGATCTCGACACCATCCTCGCGCTGCACCGGATCTGCCTCGCCGAGGTGGGTCTCCAACCCGGCGACGGCGTCTACTACGACGACGACTTCCCCCGCATCCAGGAGATCTACCTGGCCTGCGGAGGTGACTTCATCGTGGGCGAGACCGGCTCGCGGGTGGTCGCCATGGGCGGCCTGAAGCCCGTCGACCGGGAGACCGCCGAGGTGTGCAGGCTCAGGGTGCATCCCGAGTTCCAGCGGCGCGGCTACGGCGGCGTCATGCTCTCGGCCCTCGAAGACCGCGCCCTGGAGCTCGGCTTCAGCAGCCTGCGCGGTGACACCACGCTCAGCCAGGGCGCGGCCCTCGCGCTGTACGCCCGCCAGGGCTGGCGTGAGCTGTCGCGCCGCCAGGTGGGCGACCTCGTCGTCATCTACGGCGAGAAACGGCTGGCGCCCGCGCCGGCCATGGAGCTCTAGCTCCCACGACGACGCCGGGGTCCGACGCTTCCGGATCCGGCGGCCACGCCCCATCCCCTCCTGGGGCCCTGGCTTGTTCCCCCTTTCCGCCCCCGCGGGGCTCCTGCGACCTCTACGCTCAGGCGTGACCACACCGCCTCAGACTGATCGCGGAGAGTGACCATCTCCGGGGCGAGGCATCGGCCCGTTCGCACGGTACGCGTATGCGTCCGTACACAGTGCGAATGTGGAGAGCTCGGCCGTACCAGGCAGTAACCGCAGGAAAGAGCTGTTTTCGCCGCCGCCGGTATGGATGTTTCGGGCCTGGAGTGAGGGTCTTAACTCCAAGTGGAACAGTAACCTCACCGGCTTCTCCGCGTGCTCTGGCGAATGCATTTAGTAGTGGCATGCTCTGCTCCATGGCAGTCGTGCCCGCTTCCCGACCCCTCCTGGGAGCCGTGCTTCTGTTGTTCGTCAGCGCCGCTTGGGGGTCGGCGTTCCCGCTGATGAAGGATCTCATCCTCCGGTTACCGGTCGAGGACCTGCTGGCCGAGCGGTATCTCATCGCCGCGGTGACGCTGCTCGTCATCCGGCCGCGCTCGCTGCGGGGGCTGTCGCGCCGGACGTGGGTCAACGGGCTCGTGCTGGGGCTGCTGTTCGGCGTCGGGCAGACCGCCCAGGCGCTCGCGCTGCACAGCCTGCCCTCGGCGGTGTCGGGGTTCGCCGTCGGGTGCAGCGTGGTGATCACTCCGGTCCTGGCGCTGGTGATGTTCAGGAACCGGGCGCCGCGGCGGGTGTGGGCCGGGGTGGTGCTCGCCATGGCGGGGATGACCGTGTTCACGCTGCTGCGCGGGGTCGAGGACCACGAGGTCTCGCTGCTCGCGCTCGGCGTCACGCTCACGGCCGCGGCGCTCTACTCGGCCCACACGCTCATGCTCGCCGAGCTGTCCAAGAAGGGCGAGCGTTTCCCCGCGTACGCGCTGACCACGATCCAGCTCTTCACGATCGGCATCCTCACCGGCGGCTTCGCGCTGCGCGGCGGGATCACGCTGCCGTCCAGCCTGCCCGACTGGGCGATCCTGGCGCACCTGGCCGTGGTGTCGTGCGCGCTGGGGTTCCTGGCCCGCTCGTACGGGCAGAAGCACGTGCCGGCCGTGCCGAGCGCGATCATGATGTCCTCGCAGCCCCTCTGGGTGGCCGCCATCGCGGTGATCTGGTTCCACGAGCAGGTGGGCTGGAGCATGGTGATGGGCGGCGGGCTGATGGCTGCGGCGATGCTGCTGGCCCTGCCCGATCGGGCGGCCGGGGGAAAAGAGAGTCGGCCGGACAGGCGCGACCTGCTGGAGGTCTCCCGCCGCGCCGCGCTGGTGCTGGCCGACCTGCGGATCAAGCGTGAGGACCGGCTGCGGTTCGAGCCGGGGACGGCGCCGTTCATCGCCAAGAGCGCGTGCAAGGACGTCGAGGCGTGCCCGTGGAACGCCCACGCGCTCAAGGGCGGCGGGGAGCCGAGCCTGGAGCGGCTGATCGAGCGGGCGACCGCGATCGTGCGAGCCAAGAAACTGCCGGGGCCCGGCTGCTGCCAGTCCGTCACGCTGGTCGGGCGGTGCCTGTGCACGTTGATGGAGGAATCGGAACAGGCGCGGGTCGCGGCGGTCGATCATTGGTTTCGGTCCCAATAGGCTGCGGGACGCGCGCAAATGCCAGGTGCTTCTTAATAGTTAAACCGCCACTTATTCACCATAAATCTTGATATCCGGTTGGGTGTCCGAATAATGGATAGTCACATCCATCGGAGAGGCACGTCATGAAGCGCATCGTCGTCCGTAAGCCAGGCACCGCGAGGCTCGCAGGGACCGCAGGCGTCATCCACAAGGGGTGACCGGGCACAGCTCCCACCTCGGCGTCCCGGGCGGCCCACCCGCCCGATGGGGGGCCGGGCGGCTGCTGATGCCGGTCATCGACGCGCATCGCCGGCCGCGCGGCCCCTACACCGTGGGCGCCGCGCTGCTGCGGCACCTGGTGCCGGACGCCCCGCGCGAGCTGGTCGCGGCCTACGACATCGAGATCCGGGCGGTCGCGCCCGAGCTGGCCGGGCAGGTGCCCGTCCGGCGGACGACCATCGAGGCCGGGCTGCCGGACGAGGAGCGCATCCTGGTGCCGGCGCCCCGCCGTACGCTGAGGCTGGCCAACGGGATCGCCGAGTTCGTCCGCGCGGCCGTGCGGCCGGGCGCGAGGCTCGCGGTGTGCAACGGCGCGCACGCCGACCCCACCGACACCGAGCTGCTCGACGTCCTGACCCGGCGCGTCCCGGCCGGCACGCTGGCCGTCACGGTCCACGCGGAGGGCCCGGAGCCGCCTGCCGACGAGCGCAGCGCCGACGAGCTGTGGTCCCTGGTGGACCGCTGCATGCGCGAGGGTTTCCTGCACGCCGCCGCCGAGCTGGGCGAGCTCGGCCTGGCCCGGACCGAACCGGGGGAGGCCCGGTGGTGGCGCTTCGCCCAGCGCACCGCCACCGCGCTCGGCGGGCTCGGCCGCGTCCAGGAGGCGCGCACGCTGTGGGACCGGGCCCGCGCGGCCAGCCAGGACCCGGTCGTGCACGCCGCCGCCGCGTACGGGACGGCCATGCTCGACGCCCGGCACCCCGACCCGGCGCAGCGCGACCTGGCTAGGGCCCGCCGCTGGCTCAACGAGGCCATCGCCATCTCCGGGCTGCTGCCCGACCCCCTGGAACGGGCCTTCAAACTCGGCTTCGACCGCAACGGCCTGGCCCTGGTCGAGCTGCGGCACGGACGGCTGGAAGCCGCGCTGTCGCTGGTGGAGTCGGCCGTCGAGCTGGCCGGCGAGCTGGGCGACCGGCACCCGCTGCACCGGATGGTGCTGCTGACCAACCGGGCCCAGCTGCTCGGCGCGCTCGGCCGCCCCAAGGAGGCCCTGGAGGACTACGCCGCCGCCATCGCCCTCGACCCCGGCTTCCCCGACACCTACCTGGAACGCGGCAACCTGCTGTTCCGGCTGGGCGAGTCGGAGGAGGCGCTGGCCGACTACGAACGGGCCATGCGGGCCGGGCCGCCGCTGCCGGAGGCGTACTACAACCGGGCGGAGCTGCGTACCGTGCGGGGTGACGTGGAGGGGGCGCTCGCCGACCTCGGCACGGTGATCGAGCTGGACCCCGGCTACCTGGACGCCTACGTCAACCGCGCCGGGCTGCTGGCGGCGGCGGAGCGGGACGAAGAGGCCAGGGCCGACGTCACGGCCGGGCTCGCCCGCGCGCCGGAGAACCCGCACCTGCTGACCGTGCTCGGCCAGCTGGAGACGGCGGCGGGCCGCTTCGACGAGGCCGCCGCGGCCCTGGACCTGGCCCTGGAGCACGCCCCCGAGCTGGCCGCCGCCTGGGGCAACCGGGGCGTGCTGCGTTACGCCACGGGCGACGCCGAAGGCGCGCTCGCCGACCTCACCCGGGCCGTCGAACTGGACCCGCAGCCCGACCTGTACGCCAACCGCGCCGTCGCCCTGCGCGCCCTGGGCAGGACCGCCGAGGCGGAGGCCGACGAGCTCCGCGCGGCCGCCTCCTCCTGACAGTGGGACGATTAATGCATGACGGGGCGTATAGGGCGAGCCGCGGGGGTGTGCGGGGCACTGGGGGTGTTGTGGTGGGCCACCGCCCGGCTGGCGTGGGCGGGCGTCGGCTGCGCCGACTGGGACTGCCTGGCCCCGGCACTCGGCACGCTGCTGGCGATCAGCCTGGTCATGCTCGCCGGAGCCGCGTACGTGCTGGAACGCGTGGACGTGCGGCCCGCGCGGCGCGCCGCCCTGGTGGCCGCCGGGGCGGCGGTGGCGTTCTGGGCGGCCGGGAAGCTGCTGCCGTCGGTGCCGTACACCGCCGCGCAGGCCGTGGGCGCCGCGGTCGTGTTCGCCGGGGCGGGGGCCGTCGCGGCGTTCGTGACCGGGCCGGGGCTCGCGTTGCGGTGGCGGGTGCTGATCGCGCTGGTGCTGGCCGGCCTGCCGTGCGGGGTGTTCGCCGTGCTCTGGTTCGGGCTCGGCGGCTGACCCCCGGGACCGGCGGCCCCGGGCCGGGTCAGGCGGGGAACACCTGGACGTGGTCGGCGGCGACCCGCAGGCGTACCTCGTCTCCTGGCGACAGGCCGGCGGCGGCCCTGGACGGCACGTCGGCGAAGATCACCGAGGGGCCCGCCTGGGCGTACACGCGGGTGGTGGCGCCCAGGAACACCGTCACGTCCACGACCGCCCGCGCGCCGGGGCCGTCCGCGGCCAGTTCGACGTCCTCGGGGCGGAACATGCACAGGACGCGCGGCGCGGGCGCCTCGACGTCGAACGCGCCGCCCGCGGTGACCCGCCCGCCGACCGCGTCGAGTTCGAGGGTGTTGCGGTTGCCGACGAAGCCGGCGGCGAAGCGGGTGGAGGGCGCGGTGTAGATCTCCGCGGGCGGCCCGCACTGCTCGATGTCGCCGGCGTTCATCACCGCGACCCGGTCGGAGATGGCCAGGGCCTCGGCCTGGTCGTGGGTGACGAAGACGGTGGTGATGCCGACCTGGTGCTGGATGCGGCGCACCTCGTCGCGCAGGCGGTGGCGTACCTGGGCGTCCAGGGCGGACAGGGGCTCGTCCAGCAGCAGCACCTCGGGACGGGGGGAGAGTGCGCGGGCCAGGGCGACGCGCTGCTGCTGGCCGCCGGAGAGCTGGTTCGGCAGGCGGTCGGCGAGGTGGTCGAGGCCGACGAGGTCGAGCATCTCGGCCACGCGGTCCCTGACCTCCCCCTTCGGCCGCTTCCTGACGGTCAGGGGGAAGGCGACGTTGCCGCCCACGGTGAGGTTCGGGAACAGCGCGTAGGACTGGAAGACCATGCCGATGGGCCGCCTGCGCACCGGCACGCCGGCCATGTCGGCGCCGCCGATCGTCAGCCGCCCGCCGTCGAACCCGGTCAGGCCCGCGATGCAGCGCAGCAGCGTGGTCTTGCCGCAGCCCGACGGGCCGAGCAGGGCCAGCAGCTCACCCTGCTCGACGCTGACGCTCACGCCGTTCAGCGCGGTGTGCCCGGCGTAGCGCTTGGTGATGCGGTCGAGGACGACGTGGCTCATGGAATGGTGCCCTTCTGGACCGGAGCGGTGGCCATGGACGCGCTCACCCGGCCGCGGCCGAGCCAGACGACCAGCGCGGACAGCGCGAACAGCAGGCCGAAGGTGAAGATGGTGACGACGGCCAGCGCGTTGGGGTCGCCGAGCGTCCGGGAGACGAACTGCCTGGCCGACCAGAGCGGCAGCGTCTCGTAGCTGACGCCGGTGAGGATCTTGGCGAGCGCGAACTCGTTCATGGCGGTCGCGATGACCAGCAGCGCGCCGGAGACGACGCCGCCGCGGATCGCCGGCAGGATCACGCCGACCAGCGTGCGGGCGGGCCCGGCGCCGCACGTGGCGGCGGCCTCGCTGAGCTGGACGGCCCCCGCCGCCAGCAGCGAGCTCTCCACCGCCCGGTACATGAACGGGAACGCGATCGCCGCGGTGGCCGCGGCCAGCAGCCAGAACGTGCCGAACAGCTCGGGCGCGACCGACTTGGTGACGAGCTGGAGCCCCGCCCCGACGACCACCCACGGGACGGCGAACGGGATCACCGCGATGGTCTGCACGATCGACCCGATGCGCGGGTTGTGCACGACCGACCAGTACGCGGCCGGCACGACCAGCACGATCTCGATCGCCACGACGACCGCCGAGAGCACGAGCGAGCGCCCGAGGGCGGCCATGACGTCCGGCTCGGCGAACACGCCGGCCCAGTGGGCCAGGGTGTAGCCGTCGGGCAGCGGCGTGTCGGTCCAGCGGGTGGCCACCGAGTACAGCAGGGCGGCCAGCAGCGGCAGCCCGAAGTAGACCGCCAGCAGGCCGAGGAAGACGCGCCGTCTCACAGCCACCTCGCAGCGCGCCTGAGCGAGAGCCGGTAGAGCAGGGTCGCCCCGATGGCCAGGATCATGAGCAGCACCGACAGCACGGCGGCCCGGCCGAGGCCGAACACCGAGGACTCCAGCGTGCTGCCGATCTGCAGGGTGATGAGCTTGGTCGCGCTGGGGGAGGAGCCGATGGCGTACGCGACGGCGTAGACGCCGATCGTCCAGGTGAAGACCAGCAGCCAGCCCGCGATCACGAACGGCGCGAGCACCGGCAGGCCGACGTACCGCCAGAACTGCCATCGGGTGGCGTGGCAGACCGCGGCGGCCTCCTGCCAGTCGTCCTTGAGCACGCTGAGCGCGGGCAGCGTGAGCAGCACGAACATCGGGACGTTGAAGTACAGGTAGACGACGTTCATGCCGTTGAAGGAGCCGAGCGAGGGGAACGGGTTGTGCTCGATCCCGAACAGGCCCTTGAGCACGAGCGTCAGCATGCCGGTCGAGCCGATCAGCGCGACGAAGCCGAAGGCCAGGCCGATGCCGGCGAAGTTGGAGGCGACGTTCATCAGCGACAGCCAGAAGGCCCGGCCGCCGAGGCGCATCCGGGTGATCAGCCAGGCGGCGGGCGCGCCGAGCGCGGTGGCCAGTGTGGCCTGGGTCAGGCCGAGCGCGAGCGAGCCGCCGATGGCCTGGCGGTCCACCGGGTTCCGCGCCACCTTGACGATGTGGTCGAAGCCGTAGCCGCCGTCCGGCAGGGCGAAGGTGTCGTGCAGCAGCCGCAGCGCCGGCAGCACCAGCGTGGCCAGCGTGAACAGCAGCAGCGGCAGGGCCGGGCCCCAGGCGGTGAACAGCCTGCCCGGGGACCGGCGGCGGGCGGCGGCCGGTGGAGCCGCCACGGACTCCGTGATGTGGGACGTCACGCGAGGACCTTCGCCTCCCAGTCGGCGACGATCTGCTCGGGATTGACCTTCGTGATCTCGATCTCCTTGACCGGCGCGTACGACTCCTCGGGCAGCCAGTTGGCCTTGGCCTCGGCCGGGAGCTGCAGGTCGCCGTTGAGCGCGCGGACGGGCCGGGCGCCGAACTTGGCGAACAGCGTCTGGGCCTCGTCGGAGAGCACGTAGTCGAGCAGGCCCTTGAGGAAGTCGCCCTTGGCCGTGTTGTACTTGTTGATCATCATTCCGGACGGCGACCAGACCGAGCCGTCGGAGGGGATGATCACCTCCACGTTGACGTTCTTGGCCTTCAGCGCCGCCTTCTGGGCCAGGCCGTTGAAGTCGTAGTTGATCTGGATGGGGGCCTCGCCCTTCTCCAGGGTCTCCTCGCTCATCTTGACGTCGCTGAGGTTGCCGGCGTCCTTGAGCTTCTTGAAGTAGGTGTAGGCAGGGGTCAGGTCGTCCACCGAGCCGCCGGCCGCGACCGCGGCGGCGACGACCATGGCCTGGCCGGTGCCGGAGGAGGCCGGGTTCTTGATGGCGATCTGGCCCTTGTACTCGGGCTTGAGCAGGTCCTGCCAGCTCTTGGGGGGGTTGCCCACCTTGTCGGTGTTGACGACGAACGCGGGCGCGCCCACGAACGTGGCGACCCAGCCGCCCTTGCCCTTCTGCCAGTCCTTCAGCTTGCCCGCCGCCGGCGGCAGGTACGCCGGCACCACGCCCTTGGCCTCGGCCACCGGCCCCCACATGAGGCCGATGTCGCTGGCCGTGCCGATCGGGTTGTCCTTCTCGGCGTCGAACTTGACGATCTCCTCCGAGGAGGACATGTCGGTGTCCTTGTGGGCGCAGGTGGCCTGGTACTTGGCGCAGAACGTCTTGACGACCTCGCCGTAGTTGGCCCAGTCGGGGGCCAGGCCGTAGGTCGGCAGGTCCTTGCCCTGGGCGGCGATCTTGCCGGTGTCCGGGGCGGCCGACCAGTCGTATTCACCGGCGCCGGCCGAACTGCCGCACGCGGTGAGGGCGAAAAGGGATGAGGCGGCAATTACCGCCCATGTGCGATGCTTCATATGGACCCTCGGTTAATTCCGGGTGAATTCGACAAGTGCCGTGAGCAGGTCTTTTCCCCGGCATGTCTAGTGCAGCGGACCGGTCCGGCCAATGCGTGATTTGCCTATCGCCGCTATAGGCGGAGCCATATAACGGCTGCCTATCGGGGGCATCGGTCTAATCCCCCTTGTCCGGAACATCCCAGGCCGTGAGGCTTTGCCGTATCAGAAGTTGACCGGAAAGGAACCCGATGGCGACGATCCCGAGTCGCTACCTGCTCAACCACATCGGCGGCGAATGGCGTGCCCCCGAGAGCGGGCAGACCCGGCCGAACATCAACCCCGGCGACCTCTCCGACCACATCGGGGACTTCGCCGAGTCCGGTGGCGCGGACGTCGAGCTGGCCGTGGAGGCCGCCGCGGCGGCGATGCCGGCGTGGAAGGGACTCGGGCCGATCAAGCGCGCCGAGTACCTGCGCGCCGCCGAGCGCCTGATCGAGGAGCGGGCCGAGGACTTCGCCCAGGCGATCACGCGCGAGCAGGGCAAGCTCATCAAGGAGGCGCGCGGCGAGGTCAGGCGGGCCCTGGCCATCCTCGACTTCACCGCGGGCGAGGGGCGCAGGCTGAAGGGCGAGACCCTGCCCGCCGAGGAGCCGCGCACGTTCTCCTACACCTTCCGCGCGCCCATCGGCGTGGTGGGCCTGGTGACGCCGTGGAACTTCCCGCTCGCCATCCCCATGTGGAAGGTCGCCCCCGCGCTGCTGGCCGGGTGCGGGGCGGTGCTCAAGCCGTCGCCGTTCACGCCGCTGACCTCGGCGCTGCTGGTGGAGGCGTTCGTGGACGCGGGCGTCCCGGCCGGGGTGCTCAACCTCGTGCAGGGCGACATCGCGGCGGGCGAGGCGCTGGTGACGCACCCCCGCGTGGCCGGGATCAGCTTCACCGGCTCGCTGCCCGTGGGGCTGGCCATCCACCAGGCCGGCGCGCCGCGGCTGCTGCGCACCCAGCTCGAACTGGGCGGCAAGAACGCGGTCCTGGTGCTCGCGGACGCCGACCTGGACAAGGCGGTCAAGGCCACCGTGTTCGGCGCGTTCGGGCAGTCGGGGCAGCGGTGCAGCGCCACCTCCCGGGTGATCGTCGACCGGGCCGTCAAGGAGGAGTTCCTGTCGCGGCTGGTCGCCGAGGTGGCCCGGCTCAAGGTGGGGCCGGGCCTGTCGGAGGAGGCCACGATCGGCCCGGTGGTGAACGAGACCCGCATGCGCGCCTGCCTGGACGCGGTCAAGGCCGCGCAGGAGGCCGGCGCCAAGGTCGCCGTCGGCGGCGAGCGGCACACCGAGGGCGTGCCCGACGGCTGCTACGTGCAGCCGACCGTGCTGCGCGACGTGCCCTGGGACAGCGAGATCGCCCAGGAGGAGATCTTCGGCCCGGTGTTGTCCGTGGTGGACTGCGACGGCTTCGACGACGCCATGCGCATCTCCAACTCGGTCAGGTACGGCATGAGCGGCACGATCTTCACCCAGGACCCGGCGACCATCTTCGAGGCCCTGGACCGCTTCGAGGCGGGCATGCTGCACGTCAACCGGCCCGGCGTCGGCGCGTACGCGCACCTGCCGCACATGGGCGCCAAGCTGTCGCAGTTCGGCCCGCCCGAGTGCTCGCCGCAGGTCTGGGACTTCTACACCGAGTGGCGGTCGGCGTGCATAAGTTACTGACGGCCGCCGAGGCCGTCGCCCGGCACGTCCCCGCCGGGGCCGTCGTCGGGATGGGCGGCCAGAACATCAACCGCTGCCCGATGGCGCTGGTGCACGAGGTGATCAGGCAGGGGATCGGCGGGCTGACCGTGGTCGGCTGCAACCTGTCGCTGCCGCTCGACATGCTGGTGGCCGCGGGCCTGGTGGTCCGCACCGAGCAGGGCACCGGCAACCTGGAACGTTACGGCACGCTGTTCGCCTGGCGCCGGGCCGTCGAGCGCGGCGAGGTCGGCGTCGGCGACCACTCGCACCTGGCGATGGCCACCCGCTTCGCCGCGGGGGCCGTCGGGGTGCCCTTCCTGCCGACGCGCAGCCTGCTCGGCACCGACCTGCTGGCCGACCTGGTCGCGGACGGGGTGGCGGTGGAGTCGGCCGATCCCTGGACCGGCCGGCCGGTCGTGCTGCTGCGGGCGATGACGCCGGACGTGGCGATCATCCACGCGAACCGCGCCGACCTGGCCGGGAACGTCGTGATCGAGGGGGTCACCTCCCACGAGGTGGACATGGTCAGGGCCGCCCGCGCCACGATCGTGTCGGCGGAGGAGGTGCTGCCCGCCGGGGCGTTCGCCGACCGGCCCGAGCGGGTCACCATCCCGGAGGCGTACGTGACGGCGGTCGTCCACCAGCCCTTCGGCGCCTTCCCGACCTCCGTCTACCGCGCGTACGACTTCGCCGAGCCGGAGATCAAGGAGTACCAGGCGCTGGGCCGGGCCGGGGACGCCGAGCTGCGCGAGTGGATCGGGGCCAACCTGGGCGCGTCCTTCGACGACCACCTCAGGGCCCGCGACCCGGCGGGCACGCTCAGGGCCGCGCTGACCGAGCAGATGGGGAGGCTGGTGTGAGCGCGCAGTGGACCGCCCTGCCGCGGGAACTGCTGGTCGTCGAGGGCGCCCGGCAGATCCGCGACGGCGACCTGGTGATCGTCGGCACCGGCCTGCCGCTGCTGGCCGCCACGCTCGCCCAGCGCACCCACGCGCCGCAGGCCAAGCTCGTCATCGAGTCGGGGGTGATGTTCCCGAAGGTCGTGCCGACGCCGGTGTCCGTGGTCGACCCGCGGCTGATGCGCGGCGCCGCGCGGCACGGGTCGCTGTTCGAGGCGCTGGGCGGGCTGGTGCAGCGCGGGCTGGTCCGTACGGGCTTCCTCGGCGGGGCCCAGGTGGACGAGTACGCCAACATCAACTCCACCTGGGTTCCGAGACCGGACGGCTCGCGGGTGCGGCTGCCCGGCAGCGGCGGCGCCAACGACATCGCCAGCCACTGCCGGCAGGTGGTGATCCTGACCGACCACGAGAAGCGGCGCTTCCCCGCCCGCTGCGACTACGTCACCAGCCCGGGGTTCCTGGGCGGGCCGGGGGAGCGGGCCAAGGCCGGGCTCGGGCCGTTGCGCGTCAAGGTCGTCACCGACCTGTGCGTGATGGAGGCCGAGGACTCGGCGCTGACCGTGACGGCGCTCATGCCGGGGGCGAGCGTCACGGACGTACTCAACAACACCGGCTTTACCCCGAAATTTCGGGATTCGTTGGAAATTGTGATGCCGCCGGACCCCGAGGACCTCCGCCTGCTGCGCGAGGAGATCGACCCGGCGTGCGTGTACTTCCCTGAAAGGAAAGCCCGTTGACCGACAAGAAGCCGTTCGCCTGGGAGACGGCGATCGCCTGGAAAAACAAGGACCGGATCGTCGTGCGCGGGTACGACGTGAACGAGCTGACCGGCAACATCTCCTTCGCCGAGCACTTCCACCTGGTGCTGCGCGGCGAGCTGCCGACCCCCGAGGTGGGCCGGATGACCGAGGCGATCCTGGTGAACATGGCCGAGCACGCCATGTCGCCCTCCTCGGCCACCGTGCGCTTCGCCACCTCCGGCGGAGCCGAGCTGAACGCGGCCGTCGCTGCGGGCGTCGCCGGCATCGGCCGGCTGCACGGCACCGCCGACCGGCCCGCCGAGATGTTCCTCTCGGTCGGTGAGCGGGCCGAGCGCGACGGGCTGAGCGACGAGGAGGCCGCCGCCAAGGTCGTCGCCGAGATGCGCGAACGCCGCGAGCGCATGCCCGGGTTCCACCACGCCCAGCACATCCGCGACCCGCGTACCGCCCGCCTGCTGGAGCTGTCGGACGAGCTGGGCGTCACCGGCCGGTACGTCCGCATCGCCCGCGCGATGGAGGAGGCCACCGAAGGCGTCTTCGGCCGCCGGATCTGGCTCAACGGCCCCGGCTCGATGGGCTGTGTCGGCCTCGACATGGGCTACGAGCCGCTGCAGCTCAAGGCCATGTTCATCGTGTGCAGGTCGTTGTCGCTGTGCGCGCACTCGATCGAGGAGATGACCAGGGAGAAGGGCTGGCGGGCCTCCGCCAACTCCGACATGGTCCAGCCGCTGGACCTGTCGATGCAGGGGCCGGACCACTACGACGGCCCGGCCGACCGCACGCTGGCCTGACCCGGCCCGGCCTGACCGCCGACGGCGCCTCCGCGCCGCCCCTTGACACCCGCGTCCCCACTGGAGGAGCGTGGGTGCCCCAAGGTGTTCCATATACGGAACGAAGCTCGGAGGTGCGGTCATGCGGCCCAATTCCCGGTTCGCGCAGGTGCAGCCGTTCGACATCGACAAGGTGGCCGCGGCCGCCGGGGCGGACGCCGACGTCCTGCGCCTGGAGAACCTCGACACCGACGTCCCGCCCCCGCCGTCCGCCGTGGCCGCGACCAGGCGGTCACTGGAGGAGGGGACGGGCAACAGCTGGCTGCCGTTCACCGGGCTGCCGGTGTTGTGCCAGGCGGTCGCCGCCGAGCTGCGGGCGCGTACCGGGCTCGACTACGACCCTCTGCGGCAGGTGTGCATCACCTCCGGCGGGACGTCGGCGGTGATGCCCGTGCTGCTGGCCACGACCGAGCCGGGCGAGCCCGTGCTGCTCACCGACCCCACCTACGCCGGCCTGCTGCAGCGGGTGCGGCTGTCGGGTGCGCGTCCGCACCTGGTGCCGCTGCTGGTGCAGGACGGGCGCTGGCGGCTGGACCGCGAGGCGCTCGCCCGGGTGCCCGCCGCGGCGGCGCTGCTGCTGATGAGCCCGTCCATGCCGTCGGGCGTGGTCTTCGACCGGGAGGACTGGCAGGCGGTCGCGCGGGTGTGCGAGCGTACGGGCGCGTACCTGATCTATGACGCCGCCATGGAGCGCATCGTCTTCGACGGACACCCGCGGATCAACCCCTGCCAGGTGGACGGCCTGGCCGAGCGCACGATCATCATCGGGTCGATGTCCAAGGAGTACCGGATGATCGGCTGGCGGATCGGCTGGGTCGCCGGCCCCGCCGACATCATGTCCCGGATCATGGTCGCGACCATCTACAACACCACCGTGGCCAGCGGATACCACCAGTACGGCGCCGCCGCCGCGCTCACCGACCCGGCGGGCGCGGGGGTGGCGGAGGCGGCGGCCGAGTACCAGGCCCGCCACGACACCGTGCTCGCCCAGCTCGACGGGCTGCCGGTGGTCCGGGCGGGCGGCGGCTGGTCCGTCCTGGTGGACGCCGGGGCCATGGGGCTGACCGCGGAGGACCTGTCGGCCCGGCTGCTGGACCGCGGACGCGTGGCGGCCACCCCCATGACGGCCTGGGGGGAGAGCGTGGCCCCCCGGTACGTCCGGCTCGTCTACAGCGCCGAGCCGGTCGGCCGCCTGTCGGAGCTGCGGTCCCGCTTCGAGGCGGCGCTGTCCTGACTCGGGACGGCGGCGGTCAGCGGGCCAGCCGCTCGCGCAGGAAGGACTCGAACGTGCGCAGGCCGGGGTGGCGGGCGCGGAGCGCGGCCATGTCGGCCTGGTAGCCGCTCTCCAGGAACCACTCGTACATGCGCTCCCCGCCGGGCGCGGTCTGCTCGAACCGGGTGGGCGTGCCGGTGACCCGCTGGTAGACCTCGGCGATCTCGGCGCCGGTGAGCTCGTCGCTGGCGATCTCCAGCGCCCGGCCCGCGTACTCCGCCGGACGCTCGAACGCCTCCGCCGCGAAGTGGGCGATGTCGTCGGGCGCGACGAGCTGCATGCGCCGGAACGGCAGCGCGATGACCCGCTCGTCCCCGGCGGGCTCGGCGTGGTACAGCAGGTTCGTCATGAAGAACGCCGGGCGCAGCACCGTCGCCCGCAGGTCCAGCCCGGCGACGTGCCGCTCGATCGCCCATTTGCCGGCGAAGTGCTCTATGCCGGTGTCGCGTTCGGCGCCGCCGACCGAGCTGTAGACCAGGTGCGCCAGGCCCAGCCCGGCGGCCACGTCGGCGACCGCGACGCCCTGGCGCACCTCGCGGGCCAGTTCCTCCCTCGTCACGGCCAGGGCCTGCACGCTGAACACGCCGTGCACGCCGGTCATGGCCGCCCGGAGCGAGGCGGGGTCGTCCAGGTCGCCCTTGGCCAGGGTGGCGCCGAGCGCTGCCAGGGCCTGGGCGGCGTCCGAGGCCGGGTCCCTGACCAGGGCGCGGACCGCCCAGTCGCGGGCCAGCAGGGTCCGGGCCACCGCGCCGCCCTGGTTGCCGGTGGCGCCGGTGACCAGGATCGTCCTGGCCCGCGCGGGCAGCAGCAGGGTCTTCCCGGTGACCGCGCGGGCCTCGACGGCGGCGTGCGCCTCGGCCGCCGACTCCAGGGGGAGCACGTTGCCGACCGTGGCACGCAGGCGGCCGGCGGCGGCCAGGTCGAGGGCCTCGCGGGCCAGCTCGCGCGGGTCGGCCGCGGGCCAGGCGACGGCGGTCACGCGCGGGCCGGGGGTGGTCATCGGGCCGCCGGCCATGCCGTACGCGCTGAAGCGGCCGCCGTCCTTCAGCAGATCCTGCGCCTGGGCGCCGATCTCGCCGCCCACGCCGTCGAAGACGACGTCCAGGCCGCCGGTCGCGGCGCGCACCTCGTCGGCCCAGCCGGGGGCGGTGTAGTCGACCGTCAGCTCGGCGCCGAGGCGTGCGGCCAGGTCGCGCTTGGCGGCGCTGCCGGCCGCGCCGACCACGCGCGCGCCCGCGGCGCGGGCGAGCTGCACCAGCAGGCTGCCCACCCCGCCGCCGGCCGCCTCCACCAGCACCCACTCGCCGGGCTGCGGCGCGGCGGCGCGGACGAGCCCCACGGCGGTGCGCCCGTCGGCCAGCAACGCCACGGCCTCGCGCGGCGACAGCCCGGCGGGCACCGGGATCAGGTCCTCGGCGGCGGCCACCGCCAGCTCGGCGTAACCGCCGTAGCCGCCGAGCGTGGTGACGACCAGGGAGCCCGTCAGCGCCGCGTCCACGCCCTCGCCCACCGAAAGGACGGTGCCCGCCACCCCGTTGCCCAGGACCGCGGGCAGCTCGGCCGCGCGCGGCCCCCGTCCTGCGCGCACCTGCGTCTCCACGAACGTGACGCCCGCGACCGCCACCTCGACCAGCACCTGACCCGGCCCCGGAACGGGGTCGGGCACCTCCTCCGCCACCAGCGCCCCCGGACCGCCGACCTCCCGCAGAACCACCGCACGCATGACATTCCTCCTTTATCGGAGCGCTTCGCTCCGAAAGGAACCGTATATCGGAGCGCAACGCTCCGCAATATCCTGTACGGCATGGCAGGACGCGGCAGGCAGGCCGAGGCGGCGCGGAACGATCTGCGGCTGCTCCAGGCGGCCCACGAGGTGTTCACGACCCAGGGGTTCGACGCGCCGGTCTCGGCCATCGCCAGGCAGGCCGGCGTCGGCATGGGCAGCCTCTACCGGCGCTACCGCACCAAGGAGGAGCTGCTGCAGCGGCTCTGCCTGATCGCCATGGAACGCGTGGTCGACAACCTGGAGTCGGCCCTGGCCGAGCCCGACCCGTGGACCGGGCTGGAGGCGTACGTGCGCGCCTGCGTCGCCGGCCGCTCCGGCGCGCTGGCCCCGGTGGCGGGCACGATCGAGGTCACCGACGAGATGTGGCGCACCTCCCGCCGGGCCACCGAGCTGGCCGGCACCCTCGTCGCCAGGGCCCGCGAGGCCGGGGCGCTGCGGCCCGACGTCACCACGCTCGACGTCTCGCTGCTCATCGAGCAGTTCAGCAGGCCCGCCCCCGGCCCGCCGAGCGAGGAGCACCAGCGGGTCAAGGAACGCCTGCTGGCCATCGCGCTCGACGGCCTGCGCGCCCCCGGCGCGACCCCGCTGCCCGGCGAGCCACCCAGCGCGGAGTGGTACGAAGGGCGCTGGCGGACGGCCCCGTAGGTCTACGGTGGGACGGTGGCCTTCAATGACCTGCTGAAAGACCTCCAAGACAGCGCCGGAGCACAGGCCGCGGGCATCAGGCGCGGCTACGGCGGCCCGCCCGCCCGGACGATGAGCGTGCGCTCCGGCCCCGCCCGGTTGCGCTGCGCCTCGCTGCTCAAGCCGCTCTACGCCTGGGTGGCCGCCGCCCACATCGACGACGCCGACCGCTGGCGCCGCCACGCCGAGCCCGCCGTGGTCGTCTCCTCCAACGCCGACACGCTCAGCCTCTGGCTGTCCATCGGCCCCCGCGTGCTGCTGGACGACCTCTACCGGCGCACCGGCGTACGGTGGGCCCAGCCGGGCGGCGACCCGTCGCGCTTCGGCTCGGTGGAGGTCTCGGCCGAGGAGGTCGCCGCCGCCTACGCCGTGTTCGCGCAGGCCGCGGCGGCGGGCGACCCGGTGGCGGCCACCGTCCTGGCGTGGATGCGGCAGGTGGCGGGCGAGCAGACGTTCGGCGCCCGCGAGGCGCTCGGCTCGCCCGAGGCCGGCGTCAAGTGCGGCTGGTACGGCGCCCCCGACGAGACCTGCCTGCGCACCCACGCCGTCGCCGTCCTGCCGCGCGGCGGCACCCGGGCCACCGTGGTCGTGGCGATGACCGCGCTGCCCTACACCGGCGAGCGCGACCGCGAGTCCTACCACGCCCGCATCGCGCAGGGCCTGCCGGTCGAGTCCGTGCACGAGGGCCTGGCCGGCCCGCTGCTGCGCGGCCTGATGTCCACCACGCTGGCCGAGCTGGGGCATCAGCCCCGCTAGAGTCCGGGATCATGCGGATCACGGTGCTGGGCGGGTGCGGGGCGTGGCCGGCGGCGGGCCAGGCGTGCAGCGGTTACCTCGTCGAGCACGACGGGTTCCGCGTGCTCGTCGATCCCGGCTACGCCACGCTGCCGCGGCTGCTCGAAACCACGCCGGCCGAACGGGTCGACGCCGTCCTGGTCAGCCACGGCCATCCCGACCACTGCTCCGACCTCAACCCGCTGCTGCGCGCCCGCGCCCTGGGCGACGCCCCGCCGGCCGCGCTGCCCGTGCACGCGCCGCCCGGCGCGCTCGACGCCGTGCTCGCGCTCGACCGGCGCGGCATGCTGGCCGGCAGCTTCGAGCTGCACGACCTGGAGCCGGGCACGCCGCGCGAGCTCGGCCCCTTCCGGCTCGACGCCTTCTCACTGCCGCACCACGTGCCCAACGCCGGGCTGCGGCTGAGCGCGGGCGGCCGGGTGATCGCCTACACCGGCGACACCGGCCCGTCCGCCGTAGCGGCGGGTTCGGCGGCGGGGTCGGCGGTGGGGTCAGCGGCGCGCGGCGGCGCGCAGGGCGGCCACCACGGCGGCCAGCTCCGGCGGCTCGACGCCGTCCGGCAGCTCCTCGGCCCAGGTGTGACCGCGGTAGACGCCGAGCTCCTCCTCGGTGAGCGCGGCGGGGGTCACCGGCGGGCGCGCCTGGTCGAAGGTGGCCAGGAAGAACGGCTCGGTCTTCACGTAGCGCACGCCCAGCCAGGAGAAGTCGCGCTCGACGTCCACCCGGTGCTCGCCGACGGCCGAGCCGGGCAGCCCGGTCTCCTCGGTCAGCTCGCGCCGGGCGGCCTCCAGCGGCGTCTCGCCCGGGTCGAGGCCGCCGCCCGGCGGTTCCCAGACGTCCGCGCCGCTGACCGGGTCGTACCAGTGCATGAGCAGGACGCGCCCGTCGCGGTCGAGGCAGACGACGCGGGCGGCGGGACGTTGGCTGCTGCCCATTTGGGCCCCCTTTTCCCTCTATGGCGTCCATCGGAAAGACGCTATTCACGCACCCGCCCGACGCTGGAGATCCTGCAGCCGGATCACCCCAGCACTCAGCGAGGAGTACGTCCATGCAACGATGGCGCATCCTGCCCGCTCTCGTGGCCGCGGCCGTGTCGGTCCCCGCGCCGGCGGCCGTGGCGAACCAGGCGGCCGATCCCGCACCCGCTCCCGAGGGCAAGGTGCTCAACGGCGCGACCGCCCTGGCCGCGCCCGTGCCCGTGCCCGACGTCCCGAACGGCATCAGCAGCGACAAGGTCCTGGTCATCGGCCTCGACGGGTTACGCCACGACCGCATCGCCCCCGCCGACGCCCCCAACCTCGACGCCCTGATCAGCGGCGGCACGTTCGGCACGAGCCTGCTCTACACCAGCCCGATGGCCGCCACCTCCAGCGGCCCCGGCTGGTCCACGATCGCCACCGGCGTCTGGCCCGACCTGCACGGTGTCAAGGACAACACCTTCGCCGGCAAGCACTACGACCGCTACCCCGACTTCCTGACCCGGCTGGAGAACACCGGCGCCGGCCACTCCACCTACGCGGCCCTCGACTGGAAGCCGCTCGCCGACCAGGGCACGTTCGGCCCCCGGATCGACGCCAGGGTGGTCCTGGACGGCGACGCCGACGGCTACCCGGCCGAGGACGAACGCCTCATCCAGGTCAGCGAGACCGTCCTGCGCACGAAGAACCCGGACGCCGCCTTCGTCTACCTGGGCGCGATCGACATCGCCGGGCACAACAGCGGCGCAGGCTCGGCCGCCTACCTGGCCGCGATCCACGACGCCGACGCCCGGATCGGCCGGCTGCTGGCCGCGGTCAGGGCCAGGCCGACGTACGCGGCCGAGCGCTGGACGGTGATCGTGGCCACCGACCACGGGCACACCGACGCGGGCGGGCACGGCGGGTCCTCGATCGAGGAGCGCTGCACGTTCGTCCTGGCCTCCGGGCCGGGCCTGGCCGCCGGGGCGCGGCCGGCCGACACGCGCCTGGTGGACGTGACGGCCGCGGTCTTCACCGGGCTGGGCCTGGCCGTGCCGGACGGGATCGACGGGCGGCGCGTCGACACCAGGACCGGCGACCCGTTCGAGGGCGTCGCGCTGTCCGGCAGGACCGACGAGACCGGCGTCCCGGCCGGCGTGCTCGGCTACTCGCACACGCCGCCCGCGGGCTGGTCGGTGGACGCGTCCAGGATGCCGTCGGGGGGCGTCCAGGAGTGGCGCGGCTGGGCGTTCACCACGGACGAGTTCTGGTCGCGGACGGCCCGTGACCAGCAGCGGGAGCTGAACGTCCGGGCCAGGGGCACCTTCGCGGTGGCCGACTCCGACGAATGGGACGACAAGTCGCACGGGACCGGCCCGTTCGACTCGACGCTCGTCTCGCCCGCCTACACCGTGACCGGCCGGGCGTCCGTCACGCTCGCCTACGCCACCCACTACCGCGTGGACGGCGCGCAGAAGGCGCAGGTGCTCGTGTCGTTCGACGGCGGCGCGGACACGCTGGTCAAGAACTACACGGCCGACGCGATCGCCAGGAACGAGTCGCTGAAGGTGACCGTGCCGGCCGGGGCGAGGTCGATGAGGGTCAAGTTCCACTACTTCGACGCGACCAACAACTGGTACTGGGCGGTGGACGACCTGCGCGTCTCCTGACCGCGCGAGCGGGACCCCGCCTTCGGGCGGGGTTCCGGTCAGGGGTTGCGGGCGGCGATGGAGGCGTTGAGCGCGGTGGCGAAGGCGGTCCAGCCGACGTAGGGCAGCAGGGCCAGCCCGGCGCGGCGGTCGGCGCGCAGGAAGCGGCGCAGCAGCACGAGGTTGGCCGCGTCGAGCGCGACGATGTCGGCCAGCGCCAGGCGCGGGGAGCGGGCGCCGAAGAACAGCGGGGTCCAGGCGGCGTTGAGCGCGAGGTTGGCGCCCAGGGCGCGGGCCAGGCCGGCCCGGTCGTCTCCGCTGGTCAGCGCGCGGGCGCCGGCGTAGGCGATCAGGGCGTAGACCGGCGTCCAGACCAGGCCGAACGCCTGCGTGGGCGGCTGCCAGCGGGGCTTGCGCAGCCGGCGGTACCAGGCCGAGCCGGAGGAGGTGGCCAGGCTGCCGAGGGTGGCCGTGGCGGTGACCGCGGCCGTGGTGGCGAGGAGGTTGCGGGCGAACGGGCGCATCTGCATGGGCCTGCCCCTACCCGCCAGGGCCGCCGCATGCCCTAGGCGCCCTCCGGCTCCTCGACGACGAGGGCGAGCAGGCCGGGGAAACGTTCGTCGAACTCCGCGCGGCGCAGCCGGTTGAGCCGGCGGGCGCCTTCGTCGCGCTGCTCCAGCAGGCCGACCTGGCGCAGCACCCCGAAGTGGTGGCTGAGCGTGGACTTGGCCACCGGCAGGTGGGCGAACGTGCCGCAGGCGCGCGCCCAGTCGGGCTCCCCGGCCAGCTCGCGGACGATGCGGCGGCGGACCGGGTCGCCGAGCGCGTCGAGGGCGGCCTGCAGCGACACCTCGACGGGCGAGGTGTGGGTCAGGCCGCGTGTTCTGTTCGATGGCGGTCGAACATTGGTGTAGTGTTCCATCTCGATCGAACATTCTAGTCGAGGGAGCGGCCATGGAGACCGGGCACTTCGGGGTGTGGCATCCGCTGATCGGCAAGGCCCCCGCCGAGCAGGCGCGGCGCGCGGCGGCCGAGATCGAGCGGCTGGGCTACGGCTCCGTGTGGATCAACGAGGGCCGGCAGAGCAAGGAGCCGCTCACCACCGCGGCCGTCCTGCTGGCCGCCACCACCCGCGTCGCGGTCGCGACCGGCATCGCCAGCATCTGGGGCCGCGACGCGACGGGCATGACAGCGGGCGCGAAGACGCTGGCCGACGCCTTCCCCGGCCGGTTCGTGCTGGGCATCGGGGTCAGCCACGGCCCGCTGGTCGGCAGCCGCGGGCACGCCTACGACAAGCCGCTGAGCGCGATGCGCGCCTACCTCGACGGCATGGACGCCGCCGAGGAGGGCCTGCCCGAGGCGCGGGCGCCCCGGCTGCTGGCGGCGCTGCGGCCCCGGATGCTGGAGCTGTCCAGAGACCGGGCCGACGGCGCCCACACCTACTTCGTGCCGCCCGAGCACACCGAGCAGGCCCGCCGCGTCCTCGGCGCGAACCGGCTGCTGGTGCCCGAGCAGGCCGTGGTGCTGGAGACCGACCCGGCAAGGGCCCGCGAGATCGCCCGCGCCCACCTGGCCTACTACCTGACCCTGCCCAACTACCTGGGCAACCTGCGCGCCCTGGGCTTCACCGACGCCGACTTCGCGGGCGGCGGCAGCGACCGGCTGGCCGACGCCATCGTGGCCTGGGGCGACGAAGGGCAGGTCGCCGCGCGGCTGCGGGCCCACCTCGACGCGGGGGCCGACCACGTGGCCGTCCAGCCGCTGTCGCCGGGCGCGCCCGACCTCGACGACGTCCTGAGCCGGCTCCAGCGCCTGGCCCCGGCGCTCGGCCTCTGATCCGGGCGGTCCCGGCGGGTCGGTTTGACTTAGAGCGCACTTCAATTCGTAACGTCGGTCCCATGACAACGCCTCAGCACAGGATCGGTTCGGGTTTCGGCGCGAGAAGCACCGCGGACGAGGTGCTCAAGGGCATCGACCTCACCGGCAGGGTCGCGCTCGTCACCGGCGGCTACTCCGGCCTCGGCCTGCAGACCACCCGCGCGCTCAGCGAGGCCGGAGCCCAGGTCGTCGTCCCGGCCCGGCGTCGCGACGCGGCCGAGGAGGCCCTGGCCGGCCTCGACCGCGTCGAGGTGGGCGAGCTCGACCTGGGCGACCCCGACAGCGTGCGGCGCTTCGCCGAGGAGTTCCTGGCCTCCGGCCGCGACCTGCACCTCGTGATCAACAACGCCGGCATCATGGCCTGTCCCGAGACGCGGGTCGGGCCGGGCTGGGAGGCCCAGTTCGCCACCAACCACCTCGGCCACTACGCGCTGGTCAACCGCCTGTGGCCAGCCGTCGAGCGCGGCGGCGGCCGGGTCGTGGCCGTCTCCTCCGCCGGCCACCGGCGCTCCGGCATGCGCTGGGACGACGTGATGTTCGAACGCGGCTACGACAAGTGGCAGGCCTACGGCCAGGCGAAGACCGCCAACGTGCTGTTCGCCGTGCACCTCGACGCCCTGGCCGAGGACGCGGGCGTGCGGGCGTTCGCGGTGCACCCCGGCGGCATCCTGACCCCGCTCCAGCGTCACCTGACCAAGCAGGAGATGGTCGAGGCGGGCTGGATCGACGAGCAGGGCAACCAGCTCAACACCAGCTTCAAGACCCCTGAGCAGGGCGCCGCCACCCAGGTGTGGGCGGCCACCTCCCCGCAGCTCGACGGCATGGGCGGCGTCTACTGCGAGGACTGCGACATCGCCGAGCCCGCCGACGGCTCCGGCGGCGGCGTGCATCCCCATGCCACCGACCCCGAGCAGGCCGCCCGCCTGTGGCGGCTGTCGGCCGAGCTGACCGGCGTCGACGCCTTCGCCGGACGGGCGGCCTGACGGTCAGCGTTTCATGGCGCCGTCGGCGATGGCGTCCGCCGCCTCGCCGATGGCCATGCCCACGATCTCCAGGCGGCGCACCAGCTCGCGCTGCTTGAGCGCGTCCGAGGTGACCTCGCCGGAGAAGATCCGGGAGATCTCGTACTGGTACATGCGCCGGATCGCGCCGCCGGCCTTCTTGGCCTCCAGGGCGTCCTGCACCACCGCCGAGGGCCGGGCGGCCAGGCCGCGCACGGCGCTCTCCAGGGCGTCGATGCCCACGATCACCTGGTCGAGCAGCGGCGTGAAGCGGATCTGGTCGGGCACCCGGTACAGGTGCGACTCGCGCACGAAGTCCCGCAGCGAGTCCAGCACGTCGTCGATCGAGCGCGACAGGCGGAACAGGTCCTCGGGGTCGATGGGCGTGACCAGCGCGGTCTTGAGCTCCTCGACCAGGCGGGCGCGCTCCTCGTCGCCGAGGTGTTCGATCGCGCGCATCCGCTCGTGCGCGCCGGTCCTGCCGACCTCGCCGCCGATCATGGCCATCGCCAGCCACGCGCCCTGCTTGGTGGCCTTGAGCTGGCCGAGCAGGGCGCCGGTGAGCGCGCCGTCCATGCGGCCGGTCATGAGGTCCCGGATCCGGCGCCACCGCTTCACCACGTCCCCCTCAGCCCCTTCAGGACGAACGCCGCCGTCGCGGCCAGCAGGCCGCTCAGCGGGAGCGTCAGCAGCCAGGCGACGACGATCTTGACGGCGGCGTACCAGCGGACCCGGCCGCCGCCCTGCGCGACCCCGGCGCCGACCAGCCCGCCGGCCACGGCCTGCGTCATGCTCACGGGCATACCCAGCGCGGCGCAGCCGAGCACGGCGGTGCCCGCGGCCAGTTCGGCGGCGACGCCGTGCGCGGGCCGGGAGACGATGATCTCGCGGCTGAGCGTACGGCCCGCCCTGGGCAGCCCGTAGAGCGCGCCGAGCCCGAACAGCACCGCCACCAGCGAGGTGCAGGCCAGGGGCGCGCCCTGGAAGCCGAGCGCGATCATGAAGACGGCCAGCATCTTCTGCCCGTCGTTGGCCGCGTAGGCGAGCGTCTGGAGCAGGAACCCGGCCCAGTGCCAGCGGGCCAGGCCGGGCGCGTCGGTCACCCGGACGAGCAGCCGGATGAGCAGCCACGACAGCAGCGCCCCCACGAACGGCGCGGCCAGCCCGAAGACCAGCACGAGCGCCACCGAGCCGCCCGACACCGGCAGCCCCCACCCCAGCCCGGCCCCGGTGAGCCCGCCCACCACGGCCAGCGTGAGGCTGGTCGGCCGGCCCTTCGCGCTGAGCGTGAAAACCACCGCCAGTGCGCAGAGCACGGCCACCGTCATCGCGGCCTGGCCGCCCGGGGCGTGGAAGCCCGCCAGCCGGTTCACGAACGTCAGCGCCACCTGGTGGGTGACCAGCGGGACCACCGTGACGAGCAGCACCAGCGCGAGGATGCCGACGGCCGGCCTGATCACCGGCAGCTTGAGCCCGGTCGCCAGCAGCGCCCCGCCGTCGTTGATCCCGGACACGACGGCGAACAGCCCCGCGACCCCGATCAGTACGACGGTCCCCAACGGCACGTGTCCCATCCCAGTCGGCGCTGCTCGGCACGGACAAGCGCGATTCCCTTATGGCCCTCATAGGGGAAAGGCGGCTGCCCCTGCGGCGCCACCCCGGATAGCGTCCGTAATGCCGGATAACTACCCAAGATCGAGTGGATTGATGGACGAAGAACTCATTCTGTTGAATCCCGGGCCCGCAGGTACGTCGAAGCGGGTCAAGGACGCCCTGCTTCGCGGCGACCTCTGCCACCGCGAGCCCGAGTTCACGGAGTTGCTGTTCAGGATCCGCGAGGCCCTGCCCCGGTGCCTGAACCTCGGCGGCACGCACGAGGCGCTGCTGGTCACCGGGTCGGGAACCGCGGCCATGGAGATGGCGGTCATCAGCTCCGTCCGCGCGGGACGCGGCGTGCTCGTGGTGAACAACGGCGTCTACGGCGACCGGATGATCAAGATCGCGAAGGCGCACGGCATCCCGTTCCACGAGGTCAGGAGCGACTGGACGGTCCCGGCCGACCCCGAGGCCGTCCGGGCGGCCCTCGCCGGGCGCGACGACGTGGACGCCGTGGTCTGCGTGCACCACGAGACCACGACCGGCCTGATCAACCCGATCAAGGAGATCGGCGAGGTGGTGGCCGAGCACGGCGCGCTGTTCGTGATCGACGCGATCAGCGGCACCGCGATCGAGGACCAGGACCTGGCGCAGGTCAGGGCGGACGTCGTCTGCGGCACCGCCAACAAGGGCCTGCACGGGCTGCCCGGCATGTCGTTCATCCTGTGCAGCGAGGCCGCGATCGAGCGGATCCAGGAGGCGCCCGCGCGCAGCCTCTACCTCAACGCCGCCAGCTACCTGGCCGGTCAGCGCAAGGGCGACGTGCCGTTCACCCCGGCCGTGCAGGTCTGCTACTCCCTGGACGAGGCGATCAAGGAGTACGAGGAGGCGGGCGGCTTCGCGGCGCGGACCCGGCTGTACCGCGAGCGGGCGGCCCTCGTCCGCGGGCAGTTCGCCCGGCTCGGCCTGAAAATCCTCGTTGATGAACAATTCAGGTCAAACACCGTAACAATGCTTCATCTCCCTGAAAACGTAACTTATGCGGCGCTTCACGATGAGCTCAAAAAGCGCGGTTACGTTATCTATGCCGGTCAGGGGCAACTTTCGGCGGACTTCTTCAGGATCTGCACGATGGGCGAGATTCCCTGGCACCGGCTGGAACAGCTCGAGGACGCGCTCCGAGAGTCGATCGAGGCAGCTAGGGGTTAACGGCGACATGCAGCTCAACCTGCACCGGCTCTGGATCTTCATGACGGTCGTGGAGTGCGGCGGCTTCTCGGCCGCCGCGCAGAAGCTCTACCTCAGCCAGCCGTCCGTGTCACACCAGGTCAGGCAGCTTGAGCAGGCGCTGCGCGCCACGCTGATCGACCGCAGCGGCGCCCGCATCAGGCTCACCCCCGAGGGCGAGGTGATGCTGGAGTACGCCAGGCGGGTCTTCCTGCTGGCCGACGAGGCCGTGGCCGCCATCCGGCAGGTCTCCGGGCTGCAGACCGGCAAGCTGGTCGCGGGAGGCACCACCACCGTCGGCACGTACCTCCTGCCGCCGTTGCTGGCCGCCTTCCGCGACCGTCATCCGGGCATCGAGCTCGGCATCCAGGTCGGCAACGGCCAGCGGGTCGAGCGCGGCCTGGTGGACGGCGAGATCGGCGTCGCGGTGCTGGCCGGCGAGCCCGGCGCGGCGCAGCTCGTCAGCGAGCCGATCCTGGAGGACCGGCTCGTCGTCATCACCCAGCCGGGCCACCGGCTGTCCAGCAGAGGCCGCGCCGAGCCCGCCGACCTGACGGGCGAGTTCTTCCTCATCCGCGAGCCCGGCTCCTCCACCCGCGAGCTGCAGGAGCAGGCGCTGGAGACGTGGGGGCTCGAAGAGGCCGGCCGCAGCGAGATCTGGGGCCCGGAGACGATCAAACAGGCGGTCGCCGCGGGGCTCGGCGTCTCGCTGGTGTCCGAGCACTGCGTCGAGCAGGAGCTCGCCGACGGGCGGCTGGCGGCCCTGGAGGTGCTGCCCGCGCCCAAGCCGCGCCCCATCGTGCTGGCCCACCGCCGCGACCGGCTGCTGGGGCCCGCCGAGCAGGCGTTCATCGCCATGCTGCGCAACGTCCGCAGCTGGCCGGGGATCAATCGCTTGAGGAGCATCTCGTGACATCCCTGCCCTCCCGGGCACAGGTCGTGATCATCGGCGGCGGCATTGCGGGCTGCAGCGTGGCCTACCACCTGGCCCAGCTGGGCTGGACCGACGTCGTGCTGCTCGAACAGGGGCAGCTCTCCTGCGGCACCACCTGGCACGCCGCCGGGCTCGTCGGCCAGCTCCGCAGCACCGAGAGCATGACCAGGCTGATCAAGTACAGCACCGACCTGTACGCCCGCCTGGAGGCCGAGACCGGCTTCGGCACCGGCTGGAAGCAGTGCGGCAGCCTCAGCGTGGCCCGCACCCCCGAGCGCATGATCCAGCTGCGGCGCACCGCGGCCGCCGCCCGGAACTACGGCGTCCAGGCCGAGGTGGTCAGCGCGCGCGAGGCGGGCGAGCTGTGGCCGGTCATGCGCACCGACGACCTGGTGGGCGGCGTCTGGCTGCCCGGCGACGGCAAGGCCAACCCGTCGGACCTCACGCAGGCGCTGGCCCGGGGCGCGCAGCGGCACGGCGTCCAGGTGATCGAGCGGGTCCGCGTCACCGGCGTCACAGTGCGCGACGGCGCCGTGCGCGGCGTGCACACCTCCGAGGGCCACATCGAGACCGAGGTGCTGGTCAACTGCGCCGGGCAGTGGGCCAAGGAGGTCGGCAGGATGGCCGGCGCGACCGTCCCGCTGCACTCGGCCGAGCACTACTACGTGGTCACCGAACGCATCCCCGGCGTGCGCCCCGACCTGCCCGTGCTGCGCGACCCCGACGGCTACGCCTACCTCAAGGAGGAGGTCGGCGGCCTGGTCGTGGGCGGCTTCGAGCCGGACGCCAAACCCTGGGGCATGGACGGCATCCCCCACCCCTTCGAGTTCCAGCTCCTGGAGGAGGACTGGGACCAGTTCGCGATCATCATGGAGAACGCGATCCGGCGCGTTCCGGCGTTGGAGAGCGCCGGGGTCAGGATGTTCTACAACGGGCCGGAGAGCTTCACGCCCGACAACATGTTCCTGCTGGGGGAGACCCCCGAGGTGCGCGGCCTGTTCGTCGCCGCCGGGTTCAACTCGGCCGGCATCGCCTCGGCGGGCGGCGCCGGCCGCGCGCTGGCCGAGTGGATCGTGAACGGCGAGCCGACCGGCGACCTGTGGCCCGCCGACATCCGGCGCTTCGCCCGCTGGGCCGGCAACGACACCTGGCTGCGCGACCGGGTCACCGAGACGCTGGGGCTGCACTACGCGATGTCCTGGCCGGACCGGGAACTGGAGACCGCCCGGCCGCTGCGCCGCTCGCCGGTCCACCACCTGCTGGCGCAGGCCGGGGCGCGCTTCGGGTCGAAGATGGGCTGGGAGCGGGTCAACTACTTCGGGCCCGCCACGCCCTCCACGTTCGGGCGGCCGGGATGGCAGCCGTACGTGGACGCCGAGGTGGCGGCCTGCCGGAACGCGGCGGCGCTGTTCGACCAGACGGCCTTCTCCAAGTTCGTCCTCAAGGGCCCCGAGGCCATGGAGGCGTTGCAGTGGCTGTGCACCGCCGACGTGGACGTCGAGCCCGGCCGGGTCGTCTACACCGGCCTGCTCAACGACCGCGGCGGCTACGAGTCGGACCTGACGGTGACGCGCGTGGCCCGCGACGAGTACCTGATCGTGACCGGCTCGGCCCAGACCACCAGGGACTTCGACCACATCTCCAAGGGCCTCGGCGACCGGCGGGCGGCCCTGGTGGACGTCACCGGCGCGTACGCGGTCTTCGGCGTGATGGGCCCCTCGTCCAGGACGATCCTGCAGTCGGTGTCCAGGTCCGACTTCTCCGCCTTCGACTTCGGCACGTCCCGCCTGGTCGACCTCGGCCACGCCACCGTGCGCGCCACCCGCGTCACGTACGTGGGCGAGCTGGGCTGGGAGTTGTACGTGCCCGCCGAGTTCGCCGTCACCGTGCACGAGACGCTCATGGGCGCCGGCGGGCTGACCCAGGCCGGTCACTACGCCATCGAGGCCATGCGCATCGAGAAGGGCTACCGCGCCTGGGGCCGCGAGCTGGGCCCCGAGGTCACCCCCGCCGCCGCCGGGCTGCGTTTCACCTGCAAGAAGGGCGGCGGCTACCGCGGAGCGCGGCACGCTCTGGAGACGCCGTCGCGCAGGGTAGTCTCGATCGTGCTGGACGACCCCGCCGCACACCTGTGGGGCGGCGAGTCCCTGCTGTCCGACGGCGTCCCGGTGGGCTACGTCACCTCGGCGGCCCACAGCCCCACGCTCGGCAGGTCCGTGGCGCTGGGCTTCGTCACCGAGGTCTCGCAGGAAGGCGGCGTCACGCTGGAGAAGGTGGAGGTCGACGTGGCCGGCGACCTGTACTCTGCCCAGATCAGCCTGAAGGCGCCCTACGATCCCACGTCCGCGAGAGTGAAGGCATGAGCAGCCACGCCGAGTACATCCTGACCCTGTCCTGCCCCGACCGCTCCGGCGTGGTGGCCGCCGTCTCCGGCCTGCTGGCGGCGCACGGGTGCAACATCATCGAGAGCCAGCAGTTCGGCGACCGGGTCGCCCAGCGGTTCTTCATGCGCGTGCAGTTCTCCGGCCCGCTCGGCGAGGACGAGCTGGGCGCCGCCTTCGCCGCCCTGGCCCCCGACTTCGCCATGGAGTTCAGGCTGCGCGACGTGGCCAGGAAGCCGCGCGTGCTGATCATGGTCAGCCGGTTCGACCACTGCCTCAACGACCTGCTCTACCGGGTCAGGTCGAAGACGCTCGGCATCGAGGTCGTCGCGGTCGCCTCCAACCACCCCGACCTGCGCCCGCTCACGCAGTCGTACGGCATCGACTACCACCACCTGCCGATCACGCCCGAGACCAAGCCGAGGCAGGAGGCCGAGGTGCTGGCGCTGGTCGAGCACTACCAGGTCGACCTGGTGGTGCTGGCCCGCTACATGCAGGTGCTGTCGGAGGACCTGTGCGAGAAGCTGGCCGGGCGGGCGATCAACATCCACCACTCGTTCCTGCCGTCGTTCAAGGGCGCCAAGCCCTACCACCAGGCCCACAACCGGGGCGTCAAGCTCATCGGCGCCACCGCCCACTACGTGACCTCCGACCTCGACGAGGGGCCGATCATCGAGCAGGAGGTCGCCCGGGTCAACCACAGCCACTCGCCGGACGACCTCGTGCGCATCGGGCGCGACGTGGAGTGCGTGGCGCTGGCCCGCGCGGTCCAGTGGCACGCCGAGCAGCGCGTCCTGCTCGACGGCCACAAGACCGTCGTCTTCCCCCGCTGACCCCTTTCCGAGGGGTTACGGGCGGTAGGTCCCGAAGAACCAGGAGTTGCCTTCGGGGTCCTTGCAGGCGTACTCGCGCGAACCGTACGGCTGGTCGGTGAGCTGCATGGTGATCACGGCCCCCGCGGCCCTGGCGCGATCGTGATGGGCGTCGACGTCGTCGACCGCGATGTAGACGCCGGGCCCGCGCGGCTTCCCCCGGCCGATCATGATCAGGTCGTCCTGGACGAACAGCTCGGCGTGCTCGACGACTCCCGACTCGTCCTTCGACGACTCGTGCACCCGGAACCCGAACGCCCCGGTCAGGAAGTCGAGGGCCGCCTGCGGGTGCTCGTAGCGGGCCAGTGCGTAGACAGTGCGTTTCATGGCTCCAGCATGCGCGGCGGCCCGCCCGCCGGTCTTGGACGAATCTGACCGGGCGTGGTGCCGCCGAGCGCCCGGAACTCGCGGTTGAGATGGGCCTGGTCGTAGAAGCCGCACTCGGCCGCGACCGCGGCGATCGGGTGGCCGGAGCGCAGCAGCCGCGCCGCCCGGCCGAACCTGATCACCCGGGCGGCCGTCTTGGGGGCCAGCCCGACCTGGTCGTGGAAGCGGGCCACCAGATGCCGGTGGCTCCAGCCCAGCGACGCGGCCAGCGACGACACGCCGAGCCGCCCGCCCGACTCCAGCAGCCGCGCCCACGCCCACGGCAGCTCGGGGCCCACCGGCGGCCCGGCCAGGATGCGCTCGGTCAGCAGCCGGTCGGTCAGGGCCAGCCGCTCCCGCCACGACGGCGTCGCGGCCAGCCGGTCGAGCAGCTCCCCGGCCCAGGGCCCGAGCACCGTCTCCACCGGGACCACCCGGCTCGTCAGGTGGCGCATCGGCAGCCCGTACAGCCGCCGCGCCCCGAACGGCGTGAGCACCACCTGCACGCCCTCGCACGGCCCGGTGACGCGGGTGACCGCGAACCGGTCGGCGAGCCCGCCCGCGAACGCCCTGACCCGCTGCCCGTACGCCTCCATCGGCGCGCCGACGCCCAGGATGAGCACCGCCCCGGGAAGGGCGGCCTCGGCGCGCGTGACGGGCGCCGGATAGTGCTCGCTGTAGGCGCAGAGCCGGGTGACGTACGGCCGCAGCCCAGCGCTGGGGACGGCCTCGGCGATGGCCGGCCCCAGGCTGCTCATGCCTGCGACACTACAGACCGGTGTGCCGGGCGAGGAAGGTCAGCGTGTCGGCCGACAGGTCGACCGTCCGGCTCACCGAGCGGGCGCCGTGGCCCACCTCGGCCTCGTTGCGCAGCAGCACCGGCCGCCCGGCCGTCGAGGCGTGCTGCAACGCCGCGCACATCTTCCAGGCGTGCAGCGGGTGCACCCGCGTGTCGGACTGGAAGACGGTGAACAACGTCGCCGGGTAGGCCACCGACTCCTCGACCCGGTGGTAGGGCGAATACCCCCACAACCAGCCGAACTGCTCGGGGTCGTCGGCGCTGCCGTACTCGACGTTCCAGGTCGCGCCGAGGCCGAACTTCTCGTACCTGATCATGTCGAGCAGCGGCGCCGAGCAGACCACCGCCGCATACAGGTCGGGGCGCTGCGTCAGCGCGGCGCCGACCAGCAGGCCGCCGTTGGAGCCGCCGGAGATGCCGAGCTGCTCGCGGGTGGTGACGCCGGTCTCGATGAGGTGCTCGGCCGCGGCGTGGAAGTCGTCGAACACGTTCTGCTTGTTGGCCAGCATGCCCGCGCGGTGCCAGTCCTCGCCCTCCTCGCCGCCGCCGCGCAGGTTGGCGATGGCGTAGACGCCGCCCGCCTCGACCCAGGCCAGGATCGAGGCCGAGTAGCCGGGGGTCATCGACAGGCCGAAGCCGCCGTAGCCGTACAGGATGGTGGGCCGGGGGCCGGGCCGCTCGTCGGCGGGGGAGATGATCAGCATCCGGACGTCGGTGCCGTCCTTGGACCGGTACACCACCTGCGACGTGCGCACCGGCGGCACCTCGACCGCGCCCGGCGAGGCGGCCCACAGCGTGGTCTCGCCGGTGCGGGCGTCGTAGCGCTGGATCGTCGGCGGCGTGGTGTTGTCGGTGTAGCCGAACCACGCCTCGAAGCCGCCCTCGGGACGCTCGGAGATGCCGCCGATCGTGCCCAGCCCCGGCGTCGGCACCGAGCCGACCCGCTCGCCGGTCGCCAGGTCGTGGACGGTGATCTCGCTGATCGCGTGGCGGGTCCAGCCCACCAGCATGACCGGGCGCTCCAGGTCGTCGAGGATCGCGAAGTCGGACAGCACCACCTCGGGGTCCTCGGGGATCAGGTCGCGCCAGGTCTCGTAGCGGGGGTCGGCCGGGTCGGTCACGCACACCCGGCCGCGGGGGGCGTCCCTGTCGGTGTGGACGTAGAGCCGGCCGTCGCGGCCGAACACCAGGGCGGTCTGCGCGTCGACGCCCTCCTGCACGACCTTCAGGTCAGGGGAGTCGGCGGGCGAGGCGGTCAGGTCGGCCACCCACAGGTCGTTGCGCGGCGCGGTGCCCTCGTGCGCCGAGACCTGGAGCCAGTGGCCGTCGCGCGAGACGGAGACGCCGTAGTAGTTGGTCATCTTCAGCCCCTGGCCGAAGATCATCACGTCGTCCTCGGTCGAGGTGCCGACGCGGTGGAGGTAGACGCGGCGGTGGAACTGCGCCTCGTTCTCCGGCACCTCGGTGCGCGGCAGCCTGCGCACGTAGTAGAACGCCTCGCCGCCGGGCAGCCAGGCGATGGGGGAGTAGCGGCAGCGGTCGATCGGGCCCTCGACGCGCATCCCGGTGGCGACGTCGAGGACGTAGAGGACCGACTCCTCGTCGCCGCCCACCGAGATCTGGTACGCCAGCAGCCGCCCTTCCTTGTCGGGCTGCACGGCGTCGAGCGTGGTGAGACCGGACGGGTCGATCTCCATCGGGTCGATCAGCGCCCGCTCGGTGCCGTCGGCCTCGACCACGTAGTAGACCGCGTGCTCCTGGTCGGGCGTGCGGCGGGAGAAGAACCGGCGCTCCCCGCGCCAGGCCGGAGCCCCCACCGAGCCGGACCGCAGCAGCTCGGCGATGCGGTCCTTGAACCGCTGCTCGCCACGGCTGGCGTTGAACAGCTCGGCCTGCGCGAGCAGCCACTCCTTGGTGTCCGGGCTGTCAGGGTCCTCCAGCCACCGGTACGGGTCGGGGACGGGCGTTTCGTGCAGGATGTCGACGACGTCTTCGCGGCGTGCCGTCGGATAAGGCTCTCGCGTCATGCCAGGAACCCTACTGCCAAGGTGGGGGCGTAAAGCGCTGGTGAAGCGGGCATAAAACGTAACGTGTGTCCCTCTGGTCATTCCGGCTTGAAGATTATGGGGTGGCGGGGACGCTACGGCTAACGCCAGACTTGGTGACAGGACGGTGCCGTGGTGACCATCCGCTGGACCGTCCGGCGGAGGTCCATGTGACGGAAGCAACAGTGCCCCAGGAGGGGCCGACAGGCGGGACATGCCACGGCATGTCCCCTTTGATACCCGCGCGGCAGGGAGAGGCCCGATGACGCGCCAGGTCCTGCTGCTCAACGCCACCTACGAGCCGCTCACCACGCTCTCGCTCCACCGGGCCATCGTGCTGGTGCTGCGGGAGAAGGCCGACGTCGTGCACCGCGACGGGCGGGGCGCCCAGCTCCGCTCGGCGAGTTGCACCCTCGACGTGCCTTCGGTGATCAGGCTCCGCAGATACGTCCGCATCCCCTACCGGTCCCGGATCCCGTTGACCAGGGCCGCCCTCATGCGGCGCGACGACTACCGCTGCGCCTACTGCGGGCAGCGGGCCGAGACCATCGACCACGTCATCCCGAGATCGCGCGGCGGCACCCACACGTGGGAGAACTGCGTCGCCTCGTGCACGACCTGCAACCACCGCAAGGCCGACAAATACCTGGAGGAGCTGGGATGGACGCTGCGCGTCCTCCCGGCGGTGCCTAGGGGCGCCCACTGGCGGCTCATCGGCGCCTCGCTCGTCGGCGATCCTCAATGGGCGCCCTACCTGGAGGCGGCGGCCTGACAATCCCTTTTGAAGCCGGAGGCCGCCGCCTGCCACCATGACGGGTATGTGGACCTTCACCTCCGATCCGGAGGAATTCGCCGCGGTCGCCGAGCCGTTCCTGCTCGGCGACCCGGTCGGCAACACGGTTCCGCTGACCGTCCTCGCCAACCTGCGCGCCGGCCATCCCGCCCAGGACGCCTTCTTCGCCTGGTGGACCGCCGGGGGCCAGGTGCGCGCCGCCGCCTTCCGCACGCCGCCCGCCCCCCTGAGCCTCACGCGCATGCCCGCCGAGGCCGTCGCCCCGCTGGTCGAGGCGCTCGGCGGCGACGTGCCCATGGTCGTGGGGCCGGTCGAGGTGACGTCCGAGGTCGTCCGGCTGCTCGGCGAGCCCGACCGGACGGTGTCCGAACGGCTCTACCGTCTCGGCGCGCTCGCCGTCCCGTCCGTGCCCGGCCGCGGCCGGCTCGCCGGGCCCGGCGACTTCCCGCTGATGGTGAGCTGGTACCAGGCGTTCGGCGCCGAGGTCGGGCTCGGCGAGGCGCACGACGTCGCCGAGCGCGTCGCCCAGCGGGTGGCCGGGCGCGAGCTGTTCGTGTGGGAGGCCGGGGGCGTGCCGGTCTCGGTGGCCGGGCTCGGCCGGGCGGCCGGCGGCGTGTGCCGCGTCGGACCGGTCTACACGCCGCCGTCGTGCCGCAGGAAGGGCTACGGCGCCGCGGTCACCGCCTACGCCAGCGAAGTGGCGCTGGCCGAGCGGTGCGAGCAGGTCGTGCTCTTCACCGACCTGGACAACCCGACCAGCAACGCGATCTACCGGTCGATCGGCTACGAGCCCGTCTCCGACCATGCGCACCTGACCTACGCCGGCTCCCGCTCACCGGCCACAGCGGGTTAGGCTTACCGCATGCCGCGTTACGACTTCCGCTGCCGCGCCTGCGGCTCCACGTTCGAGGTCTCCCGTCCCATGTCGGCCTCAGACGAGCCGGCGACCTGCCCGCAGGGCCACGGCGACACGGTCAAGCTGCTGTCCACCGTCTCCATGACCGGTGGCGCCGCCGCTCCCCGTCCGGCCGGTGGCGGCGGTGGCGGCTGCTGCGGCGGAGGTTGCTGCTCCTCGTGACCGGCGGGCCCGGGTGAACGCCTCCACGGCGAGCCGGGCCGCCCGTTCCACGGTCGCCACGCCCGTCGCCATGTCCGGGCTGCGCTCCGACAACACGGCGATGAGCAGTTCGTGCCCGTTCAGGACGATCCGGCCCACGCTGTTGACCGTCCACCGGCCGTCGTGCGCGTCCACCGGCAGCCAGCCGTTCTTGAGCGCCACCTCGCCGCCGGCGGCGCTGACGCCCCACGCCTGCGACCGGTCCACCGACGACATGAGCCCCAGCGCCCAGCGGCGGCTCGCGGCCGGCACCGGCCCGGCGGGGTCGGTGAGCCGCTCCAGCACCCGCACCTGGTCCGACGGGTGGCTGAGGGTCATGCCCCATGACAGGCCCGCGCCCGGCCTGGTGTCGCGCACCTCCAGCGCGCCCAGGACCCGGGTGAGCCCCTCCTGGCCGCCGACCGTCATGTACAGCTCGTGCGCGCTCTCGTTGTGGCTCTGGCGGATCATCCGGGAGGCGAGCCTGCGTTCGTACGCGCCGAGCCGCCGGTGCTCGCTCTGCCTGAGCAGCAGCAGGGCGAGCAGGATGTCCACCTTGGCCACGCTGGCCAGCACGAACGGCCTGCCCTCGGCGTAGGAGTACCGCACGCCCGTCGCGCGGTCGTACACCGACAGCGCCACCCGCCCCGGACGGCCCCGCAGCTGACGTTCCAGCGCCCGGTCGAGCGCCCGCCGCGTGGCCGGCGGCAGCAGGCGTTCCACGGCCACCGCCTGGCGGTGCGCCACGATCGGGAGCGGAGCCGGACGCGGGCCCGCCGCGCAGGCGGACACGACGGGCACGACGACGGGCAGCAGGGCGGCGATGAGCGAGATCCCCCGGACGCGCATGTGCGCGAGCCTGTCACGCCCCGCACCAACGCCCGGGGGCCCGAGGGTCAAGCTTGCGGCAGGTTACGCCGCAGTGCTCTGCCCGCGGCTCACGCCGCGGTGGTTTTTTCGCGGCTCACGCCGCGGTGGTCCGCCGGCGGCGGCGCTGGAAGGGCAGGAACCGGTCGGCCAGGTGCGGCCGCGACGGGGTCAGGGTGGGTTCGACCGCGATGATGCGGTCGAACCGGAACGCCCTGATGGCCCGCCGCATCCGGCATACGCCGACCAGGTACCAGTATTCGCGGTGGACCAGGCAGGTCACCGGCTCGACGTCGCGGGAGGTGACGGCCCCCGAGGCGTCGCGGTAGTGGAGGCGGATCATGAGGCGGCTGGTGATGGCGTCGGCGATGAGCCTGGCCCGGGAGGCGGTCTCCACGGGCAGCGGCTCGGTCAGGGTCGCGAGCGTGGTCGCGATGACGTCGTCGTCGAGCTCCAGGTGCTCGAGCGCGTGTTGCAGGCCGCGCCGTGCGGCGACGGCCTGCGGGCCCGCTCCGAGGTGAGCGAGGGAGAGGGCGATGGCGGCGATCTCGGCGGTCGTCAGCGGGCGAGTCTCGTCCTTCACGACTGTCGTCATACCCCAAGAATAGGGACGACCACCGACAATTTTCGAAAATCTGTGCGGTGGACCGGGGGTCCACCGCACCCTAACTATCGGGACAGCTGCGACAGATCGCGCGAGGCGCCGGTCGAGGCCGACGTGGTCATCGCCGCGTACGCCTGCAGCGCCACGCTCACCGGACGGTTGCGGTCGCGCGGCCGGTAGCCGCCCAGGTCGGCCAGCAGCCGCTCGCGCCGCGCGGCCAGCTCGGCCTCGGGCACCCGCAGCTCCATCGATCGGCCGGGGATGTCGATGTCGATGACGTCGCCGTCCTCGACCAGCGCGATCGTGCCGCCCTCGGCCGCCTCCGGCGAGGCGTGCCCGATCGACAGCCCGGACGTGCCGCCGGAGAAGCGGCCGTCGGTGACCAGCGCGCACGCCTTGCCCAGGCCCTTGCCCTTGAGGAAGGAGGTCGGGTAGAGCATCTCCTGCATGCCGGGGCCGCCCTTGGGGCCCTCGTAGCGGATGACCACCACGTCGCCCTCCTTGACCCGCCCGCCGAGGATGCCCTCGACGGCCTGCTCCTGCGACTCGAACACCACCGCGGGCCCGCTGAACTTCCAGATCGACTCGTCGACCCCCGCGGTCTTCACCACCGCGCCGTCGCGCGAGATGTTGCCGTAGAGCACCGCCAGGCCGCCGTCGGCGCTGTAGGCGTGCTCCAGGTCGCGGATGCATCCCTGCGCCCGGTCGAGGTCGAGGGAGTCCCAGCGGTTGTCCTGCGAGTACGCCTTCACCGTGCGCACGTTGCCCGGCGCCGCGTGCCACAGCTCGACGGCCTCGGGCAGCACGGTGGGCGACTTGACGTCCCAGGCGGCCAGCGTGTCGGCCAGCGTGCCCCCGTTGACCGTGGGCACGTCGCGGTGCAGCAGCCCGGCCCGGTCGAGCTCGCCCAGGATGGCCGGGATGCCGCCGGCGCGGTGGACGTCCTCGACGTGGTACTTGCTGGTGGCCGGGGCGACCTTGCACAGGCAGGGCACCCGCAGCGAGATCTCGTTGATCTCCTTGAGGCCGAAGTCGACCTCGGCCTCGCGGGCCGCGGCCAGGATGTGCAGGATCGTGTTGGTCGAGCCGCCCATCGCCACGTCGAGCGCCATCGCGTTCTCGAACGCCGCGCGACTGGCGACCGAGCGCGGCAGCACCGACTCGTCGCCGTCCTCGTAATAGCGGCGGGTGATCTCGACGAGCTGGCGGCCGGCGTCCTCGAAGAGCTGCTTGCGCCGCTTGTGGGTGGCCAGGATCGTGCCGTTGCCGGGCAGGGCCAGGCCCATGGCCTCGGTCAGGCAGTTCATGGAGTTGGCGGTGAACATGCCCGAGCAGGAACCGCAGGTCGGGCAGGCGTTCTCCTCCATCTCCAGCAGCTCGGCGTCGGTCACCGACTCGTCGGCGGCGGCGACCATCGGGTCGACGAGGTCGAGCTTGCGGCCCGGCGTCTTGCCGGCCTCCATGGGGCCGCCGGAGACGAAGATCGTGGGGATGTTCAGCCGGAACGCGGCCAGCAGCATGCCCGGCGTGATCTTGTCGCAGTTGGAGACGCAGATCAGCGCGTCGGCGCAGTGGGCGTTGACCATGTACTCCACGGCGTCGGCGATCAGCTCGCGGGACGGCAGCGAGTAGAGCATGCCGCCGTGGCCCATCGCGATGCCGTCGTCGACGGCGATCGTGTTGAACTCGCGCGGGATCGCCCCCGCCTCGCGGATCGCGGCCGAGACGACGTCGCCGACCTCGCGCAGGTGCACGTGGCCCGGGACGAACTGGGTGAAGCTGTTGGCCACCGCGATGATGGGTTTGCCGAAGTCGCTCCCGGCTACGCCGGTCGCCCGGAGCAGGGCCCGGGCGCCGACCATGTTCCTGCCGTGGGTGACCGTACGTGACCTGAGGGCCGGCATTGTGCTTCTCCCATCATGAGGCGAGTCTTCACATGTTACGGCCACCCGCCCGGCACCTGAGACGCGTGTCCACTACCCGGACGGCTCAGTCCGGCAACCGTACGGCCGCGAGCTGGGTCGCCTGGGCCACCAGCCGGCCCTTGGAGTCCCACACGTGGGCCACCTCGTCCATCCGGTCGCCGCCGACGTCCGTGGCCGACAGGCGGACCCTGATCGGGCCGGGGGCGGGCAGCCGGCGGATGTAGGCCGAGAGCTGAATCGTCGGCACCCAGCCGGACAGCCCGAGGTCGAACGAGACCGGCGGCACCGGGTCGAGCGCCACCAGCAGGCTCAGCGGGTCCCAGTCGGAGCCGTCGGCCAGGCGCTGCCAGCTCGCGATCTCGCCCTTCCTGGTCGGCGCCCCGAACGCGAACGCCAGATGCGCCGGATCGACGCGCTCCTCGACCACGGCCATCAGCGGCACGGCGAAGTCCGCGCCGGGCGGGTCGGTGGGCGCGAGGAAGCAGTCCTCCTCGGCCGGCAGCTCGACCGGCGGGAGCGAGGTCCACCACGGGTCGCCGTCGTCCAGGACGCCGAGCGTGACGTGCGACTCGACGCGTACCCTGCCCTCCTGGGCCAGCGAGACCCGCACCTGGGCCAGGCTCCGGCCGATCCGCAGCGGCTCCACGCGCACGTCCGCCGGGCCGGGCGCGGGCGGCTCGACGAAGGCGCCGCTCACGGCGGTCACATGCGGGTGCCGCTCGCCGGCGCCGCTCTGGCGGGCGGCACGGGCCAGCACCGCCAGCAGGTAGCCGCCGTGCAGCTTGGTGCCCACGCTCCACTGGGCGTCCAGCGTGGCGCCGAACTCGTCCGTGCCGCGGGCGACCAGCGCGGTCGCCTCCCCAAAAGTCCCCATTTTTCGCGATATCCCTTCAGATATCCGTTCAGCAGAAGGTCAGATTGACACCGTCAACCTGACGGCGTCAATCTGAGATCCATGACCGCTGAGAGACGTGTGCGCGCCCGGCGCGGAGAAGGCGGCCTGCTGCGGGAGGAGATCCTGCGCGCGGCCGAGCACCTGCTGACCGAGTCCGGCAGCGAGGACGCCCTCACCCTGCGCGCCGTCGCCCAGCGCGCCGGGGTGTCCACACCCTCGGTCTACCTGCACTTCGCCGACCGGGAGGCGCTGCTGGAGGCCGTCTGCCTGCGCGTGTGGGACGAGTTCGGCCGCATGTTCAGCGAGAACCTGACCAGCGACCCGTTCCTCGCGCTCGGCCGCTGCGGACGGGCCTACGCCCGCTTCGCCCTCGACCATCCCGTGCAGTACCGGGTGCTGATGATGCGGCCCTCGGCCGTGCAGGGCGTGCCGCCGGCCGCCGCCGCGTGCTTCCGTCACATGGTGGACGCCGTCGCCGCCTGCGTGGCGGCCCGCGTGCTCGAAGGCGACCCCGAGGAGCTGGCGCTCGGCCTCTGGTCGGCCGTGCACGGCTGCGTCTCGCTGCTCATCGCCCAGCCGTCCTTCCCCTGGCCCGAGGACCGGGAGGCGCTGATCGACCACATCGTCCGCATCGCCGGGGTGGGCACGGCCCTGGTGTCCCGCCTGCCGGACGCGCTGCCGCCCAGCGGCGTGCTGGCCGCCGAACTGGACGCCTTCGGCGCCCGGCTGTCGGCGGGCTCTTCGGCGGGCTCTTCGGCGGGTGCTTCGGCGGGCGGTTCGGGGGGCGCTTCGGCGGGTGCTTCTGCGGGCGTGAAAAAGCCCCGCGGAGCGTGACTCCGCGGGGTCAGGCCGGTCGTCCGGTCGTCCTAGCCCTCGCCGTACCGGGCGGGCAGGACCTGGGCGGCGATGTCGTAGAGCCGGTCGATCTCGGCCGGGGTCAGCGCCCGCTCGCGCTTGGTGATCCACTTGCGCGCCCGGTCGCCCTGGTAGACGTCCACGCCGCGGATGGTCATGATCTTCCACGGTACGGGCGGCCCGTAGATGGCCAGGGAGGGCACGACGACGACCTCGCGGCCGAACGCCTTGCTGATCAGCTCGCTGGCCTGGGACGCCTCCCACTTGGCCTCGGTCAGCCGCGGCTTCATGTCGAAGGGGCCGTGGAAGAGCTTCTTGCCCGACTGGACGCGGACGGGAAGCCGTTTGTCCCACTTCTCGGAGTCCACGGCGTAGACGCCGGTCGGACCCACCACGAGGTGGTCGATCTGGGCCTCGCTGCCGGGGATCGCCCTGGCGTGCAGGGTGCGGTAGCCGCTGCGCTCCAGCCTGCGGAGCTGCCCCTCGGTACGCCGCTCGGCCACGGACGCGCGCCGCCACGCCGGCACCGTGGAGTGCGAACGGGCGCGGTAGACCGCCTCGAAGACGGCCGCGACCACCCCGGCGGTCACCCCCAGACGCCAGTCGCGCAGCAGGAAACCCACCACGATCGCCACGCCGATCGCCACGAGCGCGCGGTTGCGCATGCGCCGGAACCGCGGCTCCTGGAGCAGGTCACGCACGGACGCGCGTTCCACGGGCGCGTAGGTGGTGGTGGGCGCCGATGGTGTCGCGGCGGCGGTGCGCTCGCCCTCTGGCCGGTCGCTCACCCAGATGGGTGACGCGTTGTGACCGTCTTCTCGCTGGTTGTCGGAGTCCACGTAACTCACCGTAGCTCGGAGATCGGAACGATTCCTAGTGTTGACCTGTCCATAGTTTTATGGCCCAGCTCATCGTGTTCCACTCATGTTTTCGGGGTATGTCTTACGTTCTTCTCTAGAGATGCCTAGTGTGCCGATCGTGCGAGAAATTCACGAGCTATCCGCGCTCGAGCAGGCCCGGGCCGTCCGCGACCGTGACGTCTCACCGGTCGAGCTCGCGCAGCACTATCTCGACCGGATCGAGCGGCTCGACCCCTCGGTCGGCGCGTACGTCACCGTGACCGCCGAACAGGCGCTCGACCAGGCGCGCCGCCTGGAGAAGGAGCTGCCCGACGGGCCGCTGGCCGGGGTGCCGATCCCGGTCAAGGACCTCAATCTGGTCAAGGACGTGCCGATCACCTTCGGCTCGGCGGCCTACCGGGGGTTCGTCGCGCCGGTGGACGACACGGTCGTGACGCGGCTGCGCGAGGCGGGCACGGTCATGCTGGGCAAGACCGCCACCCCCGAGTTCGGGCTGCCCTGCTACACCGAGACCGACGTCTCGCCGCCCGCCCGCTCGCCCTGGGACCTCGGCACGTCGGCCGGCGGGTCCAGCGGGGGAGCGGCCGCCGCCGTGGCCGCCGGGCTGGCGCCGGCCGCCCAGGGCAGCGACGGCGCGGGCTCGATCCGCATCCCGGCCTCCGCGTGCGGCCTGTACGGCATCAAGCCCACCCGCGGCCGGATCAGCTTCGCACCGATCATCCCCGACCTGGCCGGCATGTCCACGAACGGCCCGATCGCCCGTACCGTGGCCGACGCCGCGGCCCTGCTCGACGTCATGGCGCACAACGAGCCCGGCGACCTCTACCTCGCACCCCGGCACGAGGGCACGTACCTCGCCTGCGCCGGCCGCGACCCCGGACGGCTGCGCATCGCCCGCTACGCCGACCCCGTCGTGCCGGGGGCCGAGGTCGATCCCGAGGTGCTGGCCGCGTACGAGGGCGCCGCCGAGACCCTCGCCGGCCTCGGGCACGAGGTCGTGGAGATCCCCAGGCCGTTCGGCGCGGACCTCGTGCCGCAGTTCGTCACCCTCTGGTACACCTTCGCCTGCATGCACCCGGTCGCCGACGACCAGCGGCACCTGCTCAGGCCGCTCACCCGCTGGCTGCGCGAGCGCGGCCTGGCCACCACCGCCCCCGCGTTCCTCCAGGCCCAGGCCGCCCTCCAGCTCGCCACCCGGGGCGCGCTCACGATCACGAACGCCTACGACGCGGTGCTCACCCCGACCCTCACCCAGCCGCCCCGGCCGGTCGGCTGGTTCGAGGACGTGGACGACGTCGAGGAGACGTTCGAACGCATGAAGCGCTTCGCCGCCTTCCCGGCGATCTACAACGTCAGCGGCCAGCCCGCGGTGAACCTGCCGCTGCACTGGAGCGCCGAGGGCCTGCCGATCGGCGTCATGCTGGCCGGGCGGATTGGCGGGGAGGGCACCCTGATCTCGCTGTCGGCCCAGGTCGAGGCGGCCGTGGGCGGGTTCTGGGGGGAGCGGCGGCCGTCCGTCTGGTAGGAGGGCCCCGTACGGGTCTGGCCGGGCGCCCGCCGGAGGATTACTTTCGTCGTGTGAACAGCGCGGCGGAAAGTCTGCTCCTTCTCATCGGGGTGTCCTTGGGGCTGTTCGTCCTGATCAGCCTGGTGGTCATGGTGCCGGGGCGGAGTTCGTCCGGGGTGGTGGAGCCGGGGCCGGTGTGGCTGGGCGGGCCGTCCGGGAGCGAGCACGGCGTGAGCACGTCGGCACGGATCCTGGCCGACGGCGCCGCCCCCTGGGCGCGGACACCCCAACCCGACTGGGCGGCCATGGCCACGACCGTCGAGCCGGACGAACACCTCGGCGGCGCCTCGGCAGGCTGGTGAGTCAGCGATGCCCCCCGCGAACCAGCCTTCTGAGCAGCCCTCCTTGCAGGCACCGACACAGGCGTCAGGGCGGCCCTCGGAACGGCCCCCGACACAGGCGTCAGGGCAGCCCTTGGAACGGACCCCGACACAGGTTTCGGCGCAGGCTTCTGCGCAGTCGCCGATGCGGACGCTGGCCCGGTCGCCGAGGCGGGCGCTGACGACGGCTCAGGTCGACGATCTCAGGAGGGCCGTCCAGAAGGCCGAGCTGCGCAGCGGGTTGCGCTTCGGCCTGTTCCTGGGCGAGGCGGTCGGCGCGCGACGGCACTTCGCCGAGCGCCTGCACGCCGCCCTGGGCGCAGAGTCGGCCGACGCCGTGGTGGTGTTCGTCGATCCGGCGGGACACGCTCTGGAGATCGTGACCGGCGCGAACGCGAGGCGGCGGCTGAGCGACGGCGCCTGCCGGCTCACCGCCCTGTCGATGGCCACCGCCTTCAGCGCAGGCGACCTGATCGGCGGCCTCCTGTACGGCATCACCGCCCTCGGCGCCCAGGCCACCCCCCACCACTGACCCGCCCCCTCGAACTCGGGCACACCGACCTGTGCCTCGGGGCGGTCAGGTGCGCCGCCCGCCTGGACCGGAGGGGGCCAGGTGTGTTCGGGCGGTGTGGTCAGGTGCGTTGCAGCAGGGTGACGACGTGGTCGCTGACGCCGGCGAGCAGGCTGGACGGTTCGATCGGCGCTCCGGCCACGGCCGAGAACAGCGCGGGCAGCCCCGGCAGCGGGAAACCGTCGTCCTTGGCGGCGGCGGCGCCCACCGCGTTCTTGTCCAGCGCCGTCCGGCTGCGCTCCCAGGCGTCGAGCACCTCCTCCGGCGACGGCACCCCGAACCCGTGCCCCACGGGCGCGGCGTGCCGCAGCCGGACGAGCGGCGTCTCGGCGAAGGTCAGCGCGGTACGGGCGCGTACCTGCAGGTCGGCGCGGGGCTCGGGGTCGATCCAGTCCATGGCCGTGCAGGGGTTGCGGCAGGTCGCGACGCAGACCGCGAGCGCGCCCGCCAGCTGGCTGTGCTGCCGGTCGAAGTAGGCCCGCCAGCCCTCGCCGGGTTCGACCGACACCCGCAGCGTGCGGTTGGTGGCCGACTGCTCGGACTTGGTGTGGTCGCACTCGCGGTCGCCGATCACGCCGAACCTGCTCCCGGGCGCGCTCAGCCCGGCGGGCCAGCGGGCCGGGTCGCCGGCGTGGCCGAGCTGCGGCTCGAACGCCAGCAGCGGCAGGTATTCGCTGGCGATGTGCACGGCCGCGATCATGGGGCTCAGCTCGCGCCGGTGCCAGCGGACGGCGATCGCCTCGAGCAGCAGGCCGTAGGCGGGCTTGAGCGACTCCAGGGCTCCGCGCGGCTGTTCCCGCGGCGTCTGCGGCATGTGGCAGGCGCGGGCGAGCCGGCGCAGGTCGGCCGGTACGGACCGAGCCTCGGCGGCGAAGTCCTCGGCGTCGAGCGAGAGCAGCCGCTGCCCGAACTCGCACACGTCGGAGATCTCGGCCGTGGGGGCGAGCGCCCCCAGATCGGCGAAGGCGTACCGGCGGGCGAGGGCGATCAGCAGCTCACGAGTCGAATCCACGCGAAGACTTTCTCACGATCTTGCAGCAGTCACGGACACGGGGCACGCAGGCACCGGACGCCCTGAAGCGGTCACGGGGTCGGGGCGCGTACGCCCTGGGCGTCCTGGAATGGTCAGGGGCTCGGGGCGTGTATGCCGCGTACGTCCTGGAAGGCGAGCGGGCACGGGGCGCGCGCACATCAGACGTTCCGGGGTGGTTACGGGCACGGGGCGCGTACGCATTGGACGTCTTCGGGCGGGCTGGTGACCGTGGGCTCGTCCGTGGGCTCCTCAGGGGGCTGGGTGGGCTCCTGGGTCGGCTCCGGCTCGGAGGTGGTCACGGTCGGCGTGGGCTTCGGCGAGACGGTGGGCGTGGCGCTCGGGGTGGTGGGGGCCACGGTGGGGCCGGGGGTCGCGCTGATGGTGCCGCTCGGCTTGGCGCTCGGCACGGCCTTGGTCGGCGGCGCGGGCTCCCTGGTGGTGTGCTCGGGGCTGCTCGGGCTGTGGGCCTGCGTGGTCTCGTCGGGGGGCGGCAGCACCTGGCCCGTGCTGGCGGGCTCGGCCGGACGCAGCCACACCGACCCCGCCACCGCGGCCGAGACCACGACGGCGGCCGCCATCGTGGCCAGGGCCGTCAGCGTGCGACGCCGGCGGGAGCTGCCGCCGGCGGGGGCCGAGGGCATGGTGAGCGGCGATCCGCTCTCGGCCACGGGCATGACGCCCGTCGGCTGGAGGCCCGGCTGGGAACCCGTGGGAAGACCCGCGTAGGAGGAGCCGATGGGGAGACCCGTGTGGGGGTCCGTGGAAAGACCCGTGTAGGAGCCCGTGGACAGGCCCGTGTGGGCGCCCGTCGTGGGCGGGGTGGCCGAAGAAGACGCGGTGGGCGGCGGGACGGGCAGGGCCGCGCCGCTGACCGACGCGCGGGCCGCCCGCGCCATGTCGGACGCCGACGCCCAGCGCTGCGCCGGGGCCTTCTGCAGCGCCCGCGTCACCACCTGGCGCACGGCCTGCGGCAGGTCGGCGGGCGGCTCGGGCACGGGCGCGTTGAGATGCTTGAAGATGATCTGCACCGGGGTGTCCCCCTGGTACGGCAGCCGCCCGGTCAGGCACTCGTAGGCCACCACGCCCAGCGCGTAGACGTCGACCGCCGGGGTGACCTCGTTGCCCGCGGCCATCTCCGGCGCGCAGTAGGCGGCCGAGCCGAGCATGGTGCCCGTGGCCGTGAGGTGACCGGCCGAGGCGGAGTGGGCGACCCCGAAGTCGGTCAGCGCGACCTGCCCGTCGGACCGGACCATGAGGTTGGCCGGCTTGACGTCGCGGTGGACGATGCCCTGGGCGTGGGCCGCGGCCAGCGCGTCGCCCACCTCGGCGACCAGGCGCATGGCCTCCTGGGCGCCGAGCGGGCCGCGCCGCAGGACCCGGTCGAGCGACTCGCCCCGGACGTATTCCATCACCAGGTAGCTGACCCGGCGCCCGTCGGCCTCGTGGACGCCGTAGTCGTAGACGCCGACCACGCCGCGGTGCCTGAGCGTGGCCATGGCTCTGGCCTCGTTCTGGAAGCGCTGGGTGAAGGTGGGGTTCTCCGACAGGGCGGGCATCATCACCTTGACCGCGACGGCCCGGCCCAGCACCAGGTCGTCGGCACGCCAGACCTCGCCCATGCCGCCGCCGCCGAGGCGGTCGGCCAGCACGTAGCGGTCGTTGAGCGTGGTACCGGCGCCTAGCACGTACTTGAGGCTAACACCCGGTCTCCGTGCTCAGGCCGTATTCGGCGCAGCGCGAAGCCGGCTCCCCGCCGGGCTCGGCGGGGAGCCGGACGGATCAGGCCGACGCGGCGTCGGTCTCGCGGTTGCGCAGAGCGCGGCTGACGCCGTCGGCGCCCTCCAGGATCAGCCTGCGCAGGGCCTGCGGCGGCTGCTCGGCGGCCAGGAAGTCCTGGGCGGCCTTGACCGTGGCGGGCTCGATGAGCAGCACGGGGAAGCAGTTCATGGCGAACGTCGAGGCCTTCTCGAACGTCCACTCGCGGTAGACGCGCCCGACCTCGGCGAAGTACTTCTCCCGGTACGGCTCCAGCAGCTCGGCGTGGTGCGCGTCCTGGAAACCGGCGATGGTGTTGCGGGCGATGTGGTTGGCCAGGTCGCCGCCCACGATCCGGTCCCAGGCCGCCGCCTTGGCCTCGGCCGTCGGGATCGCGGCCCGGCACAGCGCGGCCGACCGCTCACCCGTCGCCGTAGGGTCGCGCTCCAGCTCGGCGGCGATGTCGGGCTCGCCCAGCCGGCCGCCGGAGACCAGCGCGGCCACCAGCGTCCAGCGCAGGTCGGCGTCGACGGTCAGCCCCTCGGGCACGCCGGTGCCGTCGAGGATGGCCTGCAGCAGGTCGAGGTCGGCATCGGCGACCGCCACCGGGGCGAACGCCTGAAGGAAGGCGAGCTGGTGGTCGGAGCCGGGCGCGGCCGAGCCGAGCAGCGAGCGCAGCTCGGCGGCCAGCAGCGCCTCGCCCTCGGCCCGCCAGGCCGGGGCGGCGTACTGCTGGACGGCCTGGCGCGCCTGGCGCAGCACCGCCTGCAGGACCGTGATGTCGGAGACCGTGCCCGCGCCCGAGATGACCAGCTTGACGTAGTCGCGGGTGGACATCTCGCCGTCGCGGGTCATGTCCCAGGCCGCCGACCAGCACAGGGCGCGCGGCAGCGACTCGGTGAAGGCCGCGATGCCGCCCTCGACGAGCGTGCGCAGGGAACGCTCGTCCAGCCTGATCTTGGCGTAGGTCAGGTCGTCGTCGTTGAGCAGCACCAGGTCGGGCTGCTCGACGCCGACCAGCTCGGCCACGCCGGTACGGGCGCCCACCACGTCGAGCTCGACCCGCTTGGTGCGGGTGAGCACGCCGTCGATCAGCGAGTACAGGCCGATGGCGATGCGGTGCGAGCGCAGCGTCGGGTAGTCGGCCGGGGCCTCCTGCAGCACCTCGAAGGAGGTGAAGCGGCCGTCGGACACCTCGAAGGAGGGCCGCAGCGTGTTGACCCACGCGGTCTCCAGCCACTCCTTCGACCACGACGACAGGTCGCGGCCCGAGGTGCGCTCGAGGGCGGCGAGCAGGTCCTTCAGCTCGGTGTTGCCCCAGGCATGCTCGGCGAAGTAGTCGCGCACCCCGGCCAGGAAGTTGTCCAGGCCGACGTAGGCGACGAGCTGCTTGAGCACCGAGGCGCCCTTGGCGTACGTGATGCCGTCGAAGTTGACCTCGACCGCCTGCATGTCGGGGATGTCGGCGGCGATCGGGTGGGTGGAGGGAAGCTGGTCCTGGCGGTAGGCCCAGGACTTCTCCACGTTGGCGAACGTGGTCCACGCGCCGTTGCCCCAGCGGGTGGCCTCGGCCTGGGCCAGCACGGACACGTACGTGGCGAAGGACTCGTTCAGCCACAGGTCGTCCCACCAGCGCATGGTGACCAGGTCGCCGAACCACATGTGGGCCATCTCGTGCAGGATCGTCTCGGCGCGCCGCTCGACGACCGCGTCGGTCACGCGGGAGCGGAAGACGTAGTCCTCCAGGAACGTCACGCAACCGGCGTTCTCCATCGCGCCGGCGTTGAACTCGGGCACGAAGAGCTGGTCGTACTTGGTGAAGGGGTAGCGGACGCCGAACACCCGGTGGAAGAAGTCGAAGCCCTGCCTGGTGACCTCGAAGAGGTTGTCGGCGTCGAGGTGCTCGCCGAGCGAGGCGCGGCAGTAGAGCCCGAGGGGGATGCCGTCGTGCTCGGCGGTGACCTTGTAGTACGGCCCGGCCACCAGCGCGGTGATGTACGTCGAGATCACCGGCGTCGGCTCGAACTCCCAGCGCCTGGCCGCCTGGACGCCGCCGTGGCGGCCGGACTGCCCTTCGAGGTCCTCGACCTTGGCCGCGGCGCCGTTGGAGATGACCTCCCAGTCGGCGGGGGCCAGCACGGTGAGCTGGAAGACGGCCTTGAGGTCGGGCTGGTCGAAGCAGGCGTACATGCGGTGGGCGTCGGCCGTCTCGAACTGGCTGTGCAGGTAGACCTTCTGGTCGACCGGGTCCACGAAGCGGTGGAGACCCTCGCCCGTGCGCATGTAGCTGCAGTCGGCGTCGACCAGCAGCTCGTTGGACTCCGCCAGCGAGGGGAGCGGGAAGCGGCCCTTGTCGGCGTCGTAGGAGGAGACGTCGAGGTCGGTGCCGTTGAGGGTGACCTTGCGCACGTTGGCGCCGTGCAGGTCGATGAAGGTGGAGGCGCCCGGGCTGGTGCTGGTGAAGCGCACCGTCGTGACGCTCTCGAAGCGCTCGTCCCCCTCCGTCAGGTCGAGTGCGACCTCGTACGACTCGACCTTCAACAGCCGGGCACGCTCGCGAGCCTCGTCCCGGGTCAGGTTGCCTGCCAAGTTGCGCTCCTTTTCACCACTTCGTTGTAGTTTGTCGGTATCCTGCCACGCCGGGAATAGGACCTCGACACCCTCAGGTTATGGCCCCACGTGACTGAGAAGATTCCCGTGGACCTGTGGTTCGATCCTTTCTGCCCATTTGCCTGGGCGACGTCACGATGGCTTCTCGAAGTGGAGAAGGTACGCGCCATCGAACCGCGCTGGCACGTCATGAGCCTCAACGTCCTCAACGAAGGCAAGGACGTGCCCGAGTCCTACCGTGAGGCCATCGCCAGGGCCATCGAACCCGTCCGCGTGGTGGCCGCCGCGCGGGCCGCGCACGGCGACGCGGTCGTCGGCCCGCTCTACACCGAGCTCGGCACGCGCCTGCACAACGAGCGCGGGATGAAGGACCTCAGCCGCCTCGGCGAGCTGATCGAGGATTCCCTGGAGGCCGTCGGCCTCAGCCGCGACCTCGCCGCCGCCGCCCACTCCACCGAGTGGGACGACGCCGTGCGCGCCTCCCACCAGGAGGGCATCACGCTGGTCGGCCAGGACGTCGGCACCCCGGTCATCCGCGTCGGCGCCAACGCCTTCTTCGGCCCCGTGATCACGTCCATCCCGAAGGGCGAGGACGCGGGCAGGCTCTGGGACGGCGTGCTGCTCGTCACCGAGTTCGACGACTTCTTCGAGCTCAAGCGCACTCGAACCAGACAGCCCACCTTCGACTAGATATGTCCTCCACCGCCGGGGTAAGACTCCTACCCTGGCGGTAGGTTCTCGGGCGCGCGGAGGATGAGGAATCCCCCTCCGCCCGATCCATGGTCTCGCCAGCCCCACGACGTGCACGCGAGGATGGCCCCATGCGCCAGCTGTATATCGGCGGTTCCTGGAACGCCTCTACGTCAGACGAGTCCATCGAGGTCGCCAACCCGGCCACGGAGGAGATCATCGACCGGGTGCCGGCGGGCACCCCCGACGACGTCGAGGCGGCGGTGTCGGCGGCGCGGGCGGCGTTCCCCGCCTGGTCCGACACCTCGGCTGCCCAGCGCGGGAAGCTCCTCGGCGACGCGGCCGAGCTGCTCAAACAGCGCGCCGAGAGCGTCGCGGCGACGATCGCCACCGACATGGGCGCGCCCCTCGGCTTCGCGCTCAAGGTGCAGACGCTGATGCCCGCGGCCGTCCTGTCCTCCTACGCGCAGCTGGCCGAGAGCTACCCGCGCGAGTCCCGCATCGGCAACTCCCTGCTGGTCAAGGAGCCGATCGGGGTCGTCGCGGCGATCACGCCCTGGAACTACCCGCTGCACCAGATCATCTGCAAGGTCGGCCCCGCGCTGGCCGCCGGCTGCACGGTGGTGCTCAAGCCCAGCGAGGTGGCGCCGCTGGCGGCGTACGCGCTGGCCGAGATCTTCGACGAGGTGGGCCTGCCGCCCGGGGTGTTCAACCTGGTCAGCGGGCGCGGCCAGGTCGTCGGTGAGGCGATGGCCGCCCATCCCGAGGTGGACATGGTCTCCTTCACCGGCTCGACCGTGGCCGGCCGCCGGGTCGCCGCGCTCGCCGCCGAGACCGTCAAGCGGGTGGCGCTGGAGCTCGGCGGCAAGTCGGCCAACATCATCCTGCCCGACGCCGACCTGGCCACCGCCGTCAAGGTCGGCGTGGCCAACTGCTTCATCAACGCCGGCCAGACCTGCTCGGCCTGGACCCGCATGATCGTCCACCGCGACCAGTACGACGACGCCGTCCGCCTGGCCGTCGAGGCGACCCGCAAGTACACCGTCGGCGACCCCTTCGACGAGGCCACCAGGGTCGGGCCCCTGGTGTCGGCGGCCCAGCGCGATCGGGTGGTCCGCTACATCAACCGGGGCCAGGAGGAGGGCGCCAGGCTTGTCGCCGGCGGCACCGAGCGCCCCCGCGAGCGCGGCTTCTACGTCGAGCCCACGGTCTTCGCCGCGGTCGAGCCGGGCATGACGATCGAGCAGGAGGAGATCTTCGGGCCCGTGCTGGCGCTGATCCCGTACACGAGCGAGGGCCAGGCCGTGGAGATCGCCAACGACACCAGGTACGGCCTGGCCGGCGCGGTCTGGTCGGGCAGCCAGGAGCGCGCGGTCGCGGTCGCCCGCAGGCTGCGCACCGGCCAGGTCGTCGTCAACGGCGGCCAGTTCAACCCGCTGGCCCCCTTCGGCGGGTACAAGCAGTCGGGCGTGGGCCGCGAGCTGGGCGAGTTCGGCCTGGAGGAGTACCTGGAGATCAAGTCGCTGCAGCTGTAGGCCCCCGGCCCGCCGCGGGCTACGCGCGCAGCATGATCCTGCGGGCCTCGTCCTTGGGCAGGCGGTCGACGTACAGCTTGCCGTCGAGGTGCTCGGTCTCGTGCTGGAAACAGCGTGCCAGCGAGCCGCGGGCCTTGATGCGCACGGGCCGCTGCAGCCGGTCGACGCCCTCGACGGTGACGCCGGCGGCCCGCGCGACGGGGGCGTAGATCGGCGTGCGGGTGCGGCGGTCGGGCACCGACAGGCAGCCCTCCTCGTCGGCGACCTCCTCGGCGTCGTCGACGGTGAGGACGGGGTTGGCGACATGGCCCTTGCGCCCGGCGATGTCGTAGACGAACAGCCGCCGCGACACGCCGATCTGCGGACCGGCCAGGCCCACGCCGTTGACCGCGTACATCGCCTGGAACATCTCCTCGATCAGGCGGCGCAGCTCGCGGTCGAAGTCGGTGACGGGCTCGGCGGGCGTGCGCAGCACCGGATCGCCGATGACGCGGATCTCACGCATGCGTCTCCACTTTCGTAAGGACTGGGGAACGGTAGGGGTCCTTACTCTAGCCAGCGAGTGGGATCGGCGGGGCTGTGGAAGACTGGGCGGGTGCGTGTCTACATCGGTGCCGACCATGCCGGCTATGAGCTCAAGAACCACCTCGTGTCCTGGCTCAAGGACCACGGCCACGAGGTGACCGACTGCGGTCCCTTCGTCTACGACGCCGAGGACGACTATCCGGCGTTCGTCCTGCGCGCCGCCGAGGGCGTCGGCGGCGACCCCGGCAGCCTGGGGGTGGTGATCGGCGGCTCGGGCAACGGCGAGCAGATCGCGGCCAACAAGGTGCGCGGCATCCGCGCGGCCCTGGCCTGGAGCGAGGAGACCGCCTCGCTGGCCCGCGAGCACAACAACGCCAACGTCGTCAGCATCGGCGCGCGCATGCACACGACCGAGGAGGCGACCAGGTTCGTCGAGGTCTTCCTGACCACCTCCTTCTCCGGCAGCGAGCGCCACAGCAGGCGCATCGCGCAGCTGACCACCTACGAGACGATCGGCCAGCTGCCCTCGCTGCCCTAGGTCTTGCGCCTGGCCTCGCGCCGGGGCATCTCGTCGCGCAGGGGCCGCCGGTCGGCGGCCTCCTGCTGCTCCTTCGACGGCCTGGACACGTCGCGGGCCCGCATGGCGATGGTCGCGGTGATCTGCAGACTTTGCAGGGCCATGCTCCGAGCCTACGTCCTGTGTCTCAGAACACCAGCCCGGCCAGCGGCTTGGGGCTCCACGCCATGGCCGCGGCCAGCGCCCGCACCGCGCCCGGCGTGTGCTCGCGCAGCAGGCCCGCGTCGAGCTGCGCGCCGAGCAGTCCGTCGCCCATGTACGCCGAGCCGAGCGCGGACACCGGCACCGTCAGGTGCGGCTCGTCGTCCACCGGCTTGCACTCCGCGCCGGTGGCGTCGGCGGTGAGCCGCCGGCGGCCGGCGTTCCACGGGCACACGTCGTCCTCGATCTCGATCACCAGGTCCACGGGGGCCGCGTAGGCGCGGGCGGTCAGGGCCCTGTCGACGTCGACCAGGCGCACCCAAAGCTCGTCGGACCAGGTCGCGCGCAACTGGCGGGAGTCGGCGAGCAGCGCGATCAGGGCGTCGTCCACCGGCCGGGCGTACGCCTCCAGCCTGGTGATCAGGTCACGGTCCAGCATGTCGCGCCACAGCAGGGCGTAGGCCGCCGGATCGGTCGCCTCCAGCTCGAACACCCGCAGTTCGCCGCTGGGCACGCCGTTGGCGTCCCATGCCGACTTGGTGCGGAACAGCGCGTAACCGCGCACCTCCTGGTCGTCCTCGGCGAGCACCGCGCGCAGCGAGCCCCAGCCGCCCCTGTCGTGCTCCTCGTCGGCCAGGAAGGCGTCCCAGACGTGCCGGGTGCGCTCGTACCGGCCAGGACGCCGGGTCACGACGGCGGCGAACAGCTTCTCGAAATCGGCCCTGGCCTCGGTGGGGGAGACCACCCTGAGCCGGAGCGCCGGGTCGGTGGGGGCGTCCCGCACGAAGGCCGAGCGGTGCTTGTCGATCTTGTACGACAGTTCGCTGGCCGCCCTGCCGTAACCGAACCTGCCGTAGATCAGCGACTCGGAGGCGTAGAGGGCGGCCACCGACTCGCCGCGGTCGCGGATGTCGGACAGCTGCCGGCGCATCAGCGCCGACAGCACGCCGCGGCGGCGGTGCGAGGGAAGCACGCTGACCGCGGTCACGCCGCCCACGGGGATCTGACGTCCGCCGGGGACGGTCATCGTCAGGCTGAAGACGGACGTGACGCCCGCCATGGTGCTGCCGTCGAAGGCGACCAGGGTGCGGTCGAACTCCGTGGCGGCCTTGTACCGCTCGTCCTGGGTGGGATGCGGCGTCCAGCCGAACCCCTCTGCGAGCACGCCGGCGAAGCCCGGCCACTCGGATTCGTCAATGGGACGGATCGGATAGGTCATCCGTCCACGGTAGGAGGGGGCAAAGGGGGACGGCCACCCAATATCCGTGCTTAATGATCAAGGCCTTGGTCAAGTGGGCTGCCCAAACAGGGGTCAGACCGATACAGTCACACGCATCATGAGTTCCCGTCCGGCGCCGCTGATTCCGCCACGGGTCCGTGCGGTCCTGGTTCGGGTGCCGTTCCTGGTGTCCGCCGTCCGGTTCGTCCGGAGGGGGCCGCTGGCCCGTGACCGCAACCTGCTCATCACGCTCACCGTGCTCTCGCTCGTCATCGGGCTGCTGGCGGCGAAGGTGTCCACCGAGTGGTTCTCGCCGTCGCTGCTCATCCTGGTGACCCTGATCGGCGGGCTGCAGCTGCGGCTGCGCAGCCTGGTCAAGCTGCTGGTGGCGGTGGGCGTCGCGCTGACCTACGTCGCGGCCACGCTCGGGGTGGCGCGGGTGGGGCTGGGGCTCACGGTGACGATCGTGTTCACCACCGTGCTCGCCGTGCTCATGGCCCGTACCAGGGGCAAGCTGGGCGTGCAGGGGCTGCGCGGCGACGCGATGCTGCTGGAGCTGCGCGACCGGCTCAGGAGCCAGGGCGAGCTGCCCCCGCTGCCGAAGGACTGGGGCGGCAAGGTGGTGCTCAAGCAGGCCGGGGGCTCGTCGTTCGGCGGCGACTTCCTGGTCTCCATGCGCGACGGCGACTCCGTGGAGATCGCCCTGGTCGACGTCTCCGGCAAGGGGGTCGACGCCGGCACCCGCGCGCTGCTGCTGTCGGGCACGTTCGGCGGGCTGCTCGGCTCGGTCGACGACTTCCTGCCCGCCTGCAACGCCTACCTCCACCGCCAGCGCGGCGACGAGGGCTTCGTGACGGCCGTGCACGTCCGCCTCGACCTCGCCACCGGCGACTACACGATCACCTCGGCCGGCCATCCGCCGGTGGTCAAGCTCGACTCGGGCACCGGCAACTGGCAGGTCGCCTCGGCCAAGGGCGTGGTGCTCGGCGTGGTGCCCGACCTCCACTGCGAGCCCGACAGCGGCACCCTGCGCAAGGGCGACGCGCTGCTGCTCTACACCGACGGCCTGATCGAGCAGCCGGGGCGCGACATCGACGCCGGGCTCGACCGGTTGCTCGGCGAGGCCGAACGGCTGCTGCCCTCCGGTTTCCGCGACGGCGCCAGGGCGCTGGTCAACGCGATGTCCTCGGGCCACAACGACGACTGCGCGCTGGTGTTGATCTGGCGTCCGTAGTGACGTTTCACACGGGTCAGGTCGTGATGGCGGTCACTGGCCACGGGTTCGGCGGGCTGAGATCATTCGACTGTTCGGGTCCCGGCGGAGCGGCGCGGCTCCACCGGGCCCGTCATCTCGTCCGGTTCCGCACGACCAGCCGCTACAACCAGCCGCTGTCGCTGGCGATGCGCACGGCGTCGAGCCGGTTGCGGGCGCCCGTCTTGCACATGATCCGCGACAGATGGTTGCGGACGGTGCCGACCGACAGGAACAACTGATCGGCGATCTCGGTCGATCTCGCCCCGCCCGCCGCGATGCGCAGCACGTCGAGCTCGCGCCGGGTGAGCGGGTTGGCGGCCGACTGCAGGGCCGCCACCGCGAGCTCCGCCTCCACCGCCCGTCCGCCCGCGGCGACCTGGCGCACCCCCTCGGCCAGCCGCTCGGGCGCCACGCGCAGGCTCATGAACCCCAGCACGCTGCCGTTGAACGCCCTGCGCACCTGGCCGGGGCTCGGCCGCGCGGAGAGGATCAGCACCGAGCAGCGGGGGACCTGCTCGGTCAGCTGGGTGGCGACCGGCAGGCCCGGCAGGTCGAGGTCGACGATCGCGACGTCGGGCGCGCTCGACCGCGCGGCCGGCAGCACACCGTCGGGGCAGCCCGTCTCGGCGACCACCCGCAGGTCGGGCTCGGCTTCGAGCGTGGCCTGCAGACCGCGTCGCACCAAGGGCAGGTGTTCGGCGATGAGTATGCGGATCAAGACGTCCCCCTCCATCGTCTCCCAGGGTGATCGGCTGATCGCTTACTGTCAATGCGGTCCGTTGATTCGCCAAAGTGCGGGCAAGCCCGAGGGTTGTGCAGAGTTCGACTAGTCTGGGAACGTCGAGACCGTCTGTCTGCCTGGAGCGCGCGTAGATGAACTGGCTCTTTGTCGCCGGGATCCTTCTTTTCCTGGTGGGGTTGATGGTCTCCGTCGGCCTGCACGAGGTGGGCCATCTCGTGCCGGCCAAGATCTTCGGCGTCCGGGTCACCCAGTACATGGTCGGCTTCGGCTCGACGGCCTGGTCCATCCGCAGGGGCGAGACCGAGTACGGCATCAAGTGGCTGCCGCTCGGCGGCTACATCCGCATGATCGGCATGCTGCCGCCGCGCCCCGGCGACGACCCCGGCAGGCTGCGGAGCGCGTCGACCGGGCCATGGCAGGGCCTGATCGAGACCGCCCGCGAAGCCGCCATGGAGGAGGTGCGGCCCGGCGACGAGGACCGCGTCTTCTACCGCAAGAAGTGGTGGCAGAAGATCATCATCATGTCGGGCGGCCCGGCGATGAACTTCGTGCTCGCCTTCATCTTCTTCAGCATCCTGCTGGTCGGCATCGGCCTGCCCAAGACCGCCCCGATCGTGTCGCCCGACACCAACACGTGCGTGATCCCCACCACCGAGGTGCGCAAGACGTGCGCGCCCACCGACGAGCGCACCCCGGCCGCCAAGGCGGGCGTCAAGGTCGGCGACCACATCGTCTCCCTCGACGGCCAGAAGATCCAGACCTGGCAGGACGCCACCCGCCTGATCCGCGGCCACGGCGCCGGCCCCGTCAAGCTGGGCATCGTCCGCGACGGCAGGCCGATGACGCTCGACGTCACGCTCATCGCCCGCGACATGGCGAACCCGGCCGACGAGACCAAGATCGACAAGGGCGTCGGGTTCCTCGGCGTCGTGCCCTCCCAGGTCTTCGAGCAGCAGAGCATCGGCCAGGTGCCGGGCTACATGACCGACCTGACCGGCCGCGTGGTGGGCTCGATGGTCAACCTGCCGGCGAAGATGGTCGGCGTCTGGAACGCCGCCTTCTCCGGCGACAAGCGCGACCCCGAGGGCCCGGTCGGCGTGGTGGGCGCGGGCCGGCTCGGCGGCGAGATCCTGGCCTCCGACATGTCCAACAAGAGCAAGCTGTTCACCTTCGTCAGCCTGCTGGCCGGGTTCAACCTGGCGATCGGCCTGTTCAACCTGATCCCGCTGCTGCCCCTCGACGGCGGCCACATCGCGGGCGGCCTGTGGGAGGGCGTCAAGCGCGGCTACGCCAAGATCATGCGCCGCCCCGAGCCCCGCTACGTCGACATCGCCAAGGTGCTGCCGCTCACGTACGCGATGGCGTTCGTGCTGATCATCATGGCCGGTCTGCTGGTCTACGCCGACCTGGTCAACCCCCTCACGCTCGGCTGAGCCGGCCGCCCGCCACGGGCAGGGGGCTACCGGGCCTGACGCACCCCGCGACGCCAGACCTCGGCGATGTCGCCCACGGCGGTGACGTCCCGGGTGGCGTCGCCCTCGACCAGCACCAGGTCCGCGCGCAGGCCGGGGGCGATCCGGCCGCGGTCGGCCAGTCCGAAGTGCCGGGCCGGCACGCTGGTCGCGGCGGCCAGCGCCTCCTCCCCGCCGAGCCCGGCCTCGGTGAGCAACCGCAGCTCGCGGTGCAGACCGGCGCCGTGGGCGGGCACGAACGGGGTGGCGTCGGTCCCGGCGAGCAGCGGCACACCCGCGTGACGCAGGGCCCGCAGCGCGCCGACGGCGTTGGCGGAGCTGCCGGGGCGGGCGCAGTCGGCGGTCTCGACGTGCTGAGCAGTGATCGCCTCGAAGTAGGCCAGCGTCGTCACCACGAAGACGCCCTGGTCGCGCACGCGCCCGGCCAGGCGCGGCGAGGCCGGGTCGTCCGGCGCCAGGTCGGTCCACACGTGAGCCAGGCCGTCGACGCCGGCGTCCAGCGCGATCCCCACCTCGGCGGCGGTGATCGCGTGGGCGATGACCAGCAGGCCCGCCTCGTGCGCCGCCGCTGCCAGGGCGGCGGCGACCTCCGCCGTCATGACGGGCAGGTCGGCCCCGTGCACGGCGCCGTCGTCGATGACGATTTTGAGGTAGTCGGCCCCCTCGGCCAGCCTGGCCCGGACGAACGCCGGCGCCTGCGCCGGGTCGGAGACGAAGTCGATCGCCGTGCCGTCGAGCCCGTCCAGGACGGTGCCCGCCAGGGCCGCCAGCAGCTGGGTCGGGTGCCCGCCGGGCGCGGTGGCCAGCGTGCCGGCGCTGCGCAGGTCGGCCACGTCGTCGTTCTCGGCGGCCAGCCGCCGCTGCCCGGCGAGCATCTGCGGGAGGCAGAACATGTCGAGCTCGGTGGTGACCCCGTACCGCAGGGCCTGGGCCAGGCTGCCGTCGAACACGTGGGTGTGCGCGTCGATCAGGCCGGGCAGCAGCGTCCTGCCCGTGCCGTCCACCTCGGCATCGGCCGGGTGGTCCGCGCCGGAGCCGACGGCGGCGATCAGATCGTTCTCGATCACCACGTCGGCCGTCGCGATGGTGTGCTCGCCGTCGAACACCCTGACGTCGCGGATCAATGTACGCATCGAAGCTCTCCCTCGTGAGTCGTGAACCCTCGGACGCCACCACAGAGGGGCAACCGGCCGGGAACTGTGACATGAGTGGCATAGATCACGCTTGATGGCTTCATGTCACAATCTCCGCCCGTCGGGACTCTTCGGTTGCGACAGATGAGGAGGCCCGCCATGACACCGACCCCGCGGCAGCCCGCCGACGCCGCCACCGAGCAGTTCCTCGGCTACCGGGAACTGCTGTTCTCCGTGGTCTACAACATGCTCGGCAGCGTCGCCGACACCGAGGACGTGCTGCAGGAGGCGTGGCTGGCCTGGTCCGCCCGGCACCGCAGGCCGGACGCCGGACCGGTGGAGAACGTCCGGGCCTACCTGGTGCGGATCGCGGTGAACCAGGCGCTCGCCCGGCGGGCGGACCTGAGCCGCCGGCAGGAGACCTACGTCGGCCCGTGGCTGCCGGAACCGCTGGTCACGGCCCCGGACAACGCCGGGGGCGCCGCCGGGAGCGGGGAGTCGTTGTCGATGGCGGTGCTGGTCGTGCTGGAGACGCTGTCACCGCTGGAACGAGCCGTCTTCGTGCTGCACGAGGTGTTCGGGTTCAGCCATCCGGAGACGGCCGACATCCTCGGGCGCACGCCGGCGGCCGTCCGGCAGCTCGCGGCCCGCGCCCGTCGCCACGTTCATGCCCGCCGTCCGCGTCACCGGACCGAGCCCGGCGTGCACGCCGAGGTGACCGAGCGGTTCGCCGCGGCGGCCCTCGGCGGTGACCTGCGGGCTTTGCTGGAGGTGCTGGCGCCGGAGGTGACCCTGTGGACCGACGGCGGCGGCAAGGGGCCCGCCACCAGCCTGCACCCGGTCCACGGCCGGGACGAGGTGGCCGCGATCTTCATGTCCGTGGCCGCGACGCTGACCCCCGGCGCGGTGGACCTGCGCTACCGGCGGGTGGCCGGGGATCCGTGCGCGCTGGTCTTCTCCGGTGACGGCCCGCTGGCCGTGGTCGTCGTCGATCTCACGCCCGAGGGCGACCGGATCGCCGCCGTCTACTCCGTCACCAACCCCGACAAGCTGACCGGCATCCGCTGAGCCGCCGGCCCCGCGGCTAGTTCATCGAGATGTGCACGTGGTCGTAGTGGTTCTCGGTGATGCTGCCGCGGTCGGACATCGAGCGCCAGCCCGAGCCCTGGTTGATGCGCTGCTTCCAGATCACGTACTTGACGCCCAGCTTGGCCTTGTTCTTCAGGGCCCAGTCGGCCAGCCGGTCGCCGAGCGCGTTGTTGACGGCGCTCGGCATGGTGCCGCCAGTGCTCATCATGAAGTCGCAGGCCCGGCCGAGCGGGTGCTCGCCGCTGGAGCCGGCCCGGAAGCAGCCCACCTCGTACGGCAGCGAGAAGTTCTTCTGCACCTGCGCGCGCATCAGCCGGGTGCGCGGCGTGATGTTGTCCGAGCCGGCCGGCAGCTCGGGCGCCCAGCTCCCGTCGGACTTCTTGCCCGGCCCGAACGGCACGAGGTCCTGGAGCTTCTTCTTGATGTCGTCGATGACGTCCTGGGCGTCGTCGCGCTGCTCGGCCACCTCCGCCGTGCCCGCCTTCAGCTGCGTCGCGAGCGCGGCGGCGGCCGTGGCGGCCTTCTTCTGGTCGTCGCGGGCCTTGGCCACGCTGTCCACGACCGCCTGCTGCTCGGCGGTGAGCTGTTCGAGCACGGCCGCGCCGCCGCCGTCCGGGGTCAGCATGAAGCCCGGCAGGGAGGCGTCGCGGCTCTGGTAGCGCAGCCGGGCGATCTCGGCGACCCGCTGCTCGGCCGTGGCGACCGCCTGCTCGGCGGCGGTGAGCCGCTGCTGGGCCGCGGTGGCGGCCTGCTGGGCCTTGGCCAGCTCGACCCGCTTGAGGTTGTACGTCTCGATCAGCTTGTCGACCTTGCGGTTGAGCTGCTTGAGCTGGGCCCGCAGCTGCGCCTCCGACGGCTTGGGCGCGGCTGACGCCGAGACTGAGGCGGCGGCCGGCTGGACGAGCAGGGCGGTGGCGGTGATGAGACCGACGGCAAGACTCGCGGGGGACGAAGCCGCCACGTGGTTGTTCCTCTCCCTCTGCCGGCCGGGTTAGCTGACGGGTTCGGGCACGGGAGCATTCCCTACCACTTGCGCGGATTCACCCCGGATGCGATGGGTCCCCGGCTCCCGGGCAACACGCCCGGGATTAGGCGTACAACGACCGTTATGGCCGGTGTCTAACGGGATATTAGTGGTAGATCACGAGTCATGCGACTTTAATGAGAAACCAATTAGTGATCAATTCGTGATCGCAACATGCGTGCCGCCTCCTCCGGCAGCACGTCGTTGACGAAGGCACCCATGGCCGACTCCGAGCCCGCCAGGTACTTCAGCTTCCCGGGCGCCCGCCTGATGCTGAACAGCTCCAGGTGCAGGTAGGCCAGCTCGCGGCCGTACCGCACCGGCGCCTGGTGCCAGGCGGAGATGTACGGCATCGACACCCCGAACAGCGCGTCGAGCGCCCGCAGCACCGAGGTGTACAGCGGCGCGAACGCGGCCCGCTCCTCCTCCGACAGCGCCGCCAGGTCGGGCACCTGCCGGTGCGGATACACGTGCACCTCGAACGGCCAGCGCGCGGCGGCCGGGACGAACGCCGTCCAGAGCTCGTTGGCGGCCACCACCCGCGTGCCGGCGGCCCGCTCGGCGGCCAGCACGTCGGCGAACAGGTTGCCGCCCGTGTGCCGCGAGGCGGCCCCGAGCTGGAGCTTGGTGCGCGGGGTCACGTAGGGGTAGGCGTAGATCTGCCCGTGCGGGTGGGGGAGCGTGATGCCGATCTCCTCACCCCTGTTCTCGAAGCAGAACACCTGCTCGACGCCCTCGATGCCGGACAGCTCGGCCGTGCGGTCGGCCCACGCCTCCATCACCAGCCTGACCTGGGCGTTGGAGAGCCTGGAGAAGGAGGAGGAGTGGTCGGAGGTGAAGCAGACCACCTCACACCGCCCGACACCCGGCCGCACCTCACTCAGGCCGCCGACATCCCCGTAAGTCCCAAAATTTCCGGAGAAAGAGGGAAAGCGGTTCTCGAACACCACCACGTCATAGTCGTGGGCCGGGATCTCCGACGCCCGCGTGTCGGACGACGGGCACAACGGGCACTCGTCGGCCGGCGGCAGGAACGTGCGCGTCTGCCGATGGCCGGCGATCGCGATCCACTCCTCGGTCAGCGGGTCGTAGCGCAGCTCGGAGGCCACCGGCCGCGGGTCGAGCGGCCGCCGGTCGATCGCGCTCCGGTCGGCGTCGTCGCGCCGGTCGAAGTAGATCAGCTCTCGGCCGTCTGCCAGGTGGGTGATGGTGCGCTTCAAGGCGTGCCCTCCGCGATGATCAGTTCTCCGGCCCGTTCGGCCAGTTCGGTGCGTGCTTCCTCGGGCAGCCCCGCGTCGCTGATGACCACGTCGGCCTCGGTCAGCTCGGCGATCGTGCTGATGCCGACCGTGTTCCACTTGGTGTGGTCGGCGGGGACCACCAGCCGGTGCGCCGCGGCCACCAGCTCCCTGTCGGTCTCGGACTCCAGCAGGTTGGGCGTGGTGAACCCGGCGCGCAGGCTCATGCCGTGCACCCCGAGGAAGAGCGTGTCCACGTGCAGGCGGCGGATGGCCGCCACCGCCACGGGGCCGACGAGCGCGTCGGAGGGGGTGCGCACGCCGCCGGTCAGCACGACCGTGCGGTCGGCGCGCGGGTTGCGGTGGAAGACCTCGGCGACGGGGATCGAATTGGTGATCACGGTCAGCTCGGGCACCGCGACCAGATGGTGGGCCAGCGCCCATATGGTGGTGCCGGCGGAGAGCGCCACGGCGGTGCCCGGCCGGACGAGAGTGGCCGCGTGCCGCGCGATGGCCTCCTTCTCCTGCTGCTGGCGGGCGGACTTGGCGGTGAAGCCCGGCTCCTCGGTCGAGCCAGGGCCGAGGGCCGTCGCGCCACCATGAACCTTCTCCAGCAGCCCGCGCTCGGCCAGCACCTCAAGGTCGCGGCGTATCGTCATGTCGGAGACGCCGAGCTCGCGCACGAGGTCGGCCACCCGGACGCCGCCGCTGCTGCGTACGCGTTCCAGGATCGTCTGCTGACGCTGCTGTGCGAGCACGCCCACCCCTTCCAACAGATTCCACCAAATTATGACACGAGTTTGTTGAGGAATGTTAGGTCACGGCGTATCGCTTGTGCGAGCCGCGGGCAGGGGAGACCTTGAGGGTCACGATCCCGACCGCTGGAGGTGAGCCCATGGCGAAACGTGCACGCAAGGGCAGGGCGCGCAAGAAGAAGAAGGCGAACCACAGGAAGCGCCCGAACGCGAACTGAACACGGGTGGCCGCGCTCTCGCGGCCACCCGTGTCGTCTTCAGCCGGGCAGTTCGGTGAGCGCCTGGTCGAGGCGCTCCTGCGGAAGCGAGTAGTCCTCCAGTTCGCCGGCCAGGTGGCGGTCGTAGGCGGCCAGGTCGAAGTGGCCGTGCCCGCACAGCGCGGTGAGGATCACCTTCTCCTCGCCGCTCTCCTTGCAGCGCAGCGCTTCGGCGATGGTCTCGGCCAGCGCGTGCGTGGGCTCGGGGGCCGGGACGATGCCCTCGGTCCGTGCGAAGCGCACACCCGCCTCGAAACACTCGCTCTGGGTACGGGTCACCGCCTCGAACAGGCCCAGCTCGTACATGTGGGACAGCAGCGGCGCCATGCCGTGATAGCGCAGCCCGCCGGCGTGGATCGGGTCGGGGACGAAGGAGTGCCCGAGGGTGTGCATCTTCAGCAGCGGCGTCAGCCCGGCGGTGTCGCCGAAGTCGTAGGCGTACACGCCGCGGGTGAACGACGGGCAGGCGGCCGGCTCGACGGCCCTGAACCGGGTGCCGATCCGTCCGGCCAGCTTCTCCCGCAGGAAGGGGAAGGCGAGACCGGCGAAGTTGGAGCCGCCGCCGGTGCAGCCGATGACCAGGTCCGGCAGCTCCGGCAGCTGCGCCAGGGCCTCCTCGCCGATCACCGTCTGGTGCATCAGGACGTGGTTCAGCACCGAGCCGAGCGCGTACCGGGCCTCGGGGGTCGCGGCGGCCACCTCGACCGCCTCGCTGATCGCCAGGCCCAGGCTGCCGGGGGAGGCGGGGTCGTCGGCCAGCGCCTTGCTGCCCGCGCCGGTGAGGGGTGAGGGGCTGGGGTTGACGGTGGCGCCGTACACGCGCATGAGCGAGCGCCGGTACGGCTTCTGGTCGTAGGACGCCCGAACCATCCAGATCCGGCATTCGACGTCGAACTGGGCGCAGGCGAACGCCAGGGCCGACCCCCACTGTCCCGCGCCGGTCTCCGTGGTCAGCAGCCGCACGCCTTCCTTGGCGTTGTAGTACGCCTGCGGCACGGCGGTGTTCGCCTTGTGCGACCCGGCCGGTGAGACGCCCTCGTACTTGTAGTAGATGCGGGCCGGCGTGTCGAGGGCCTTCTCCAGCCGGTGCGCCCTGATCAGCGGCGTGGGCCGCCACAGCCGGTAGACGTCGATGACCTCCTTGGGGATGGGCACGTAGCGGTCGCCGCTGACCTCCTGCGCGATGAGCTCCATGGGGAACAGCGGCGCGAGGTCGTCCGGCCCGACAGGACGGCGGGTGCCGGGGTGCAGGGGCGGCGGAGGCGGCACGGGAAGATCGGGAACGATGTTGTACCAGTTGCCAGGGATCACCGTTTCAGTTTGAGCCGCCTCTGTGAGCCGTCAAGGGTATGGACACGGACACGTTCCTTCTTTACCTTGGTTGAAACAGTTCACAGGAGGAGCGTATGAAAATCGATGCGGTCGTGTTCGACATCGGCGGAGTGCTGGAGCTGACGCCGTCCCTGGGCGTGACGGCCAGATGGGAGGAGCGGCTCGGCCTGGCCGCCGGGCACATCGACGCGCAGCTGGAGCCGACCTGGCTGGCCGGGATGGTCGGCGAGATCACGGAGGAGCAGGCCGATGCCGAGGTGGCCAAGGTGCTCGGCGCGCACGCGGGGGCGTTCATGGCCGACGTCTGGACGGAGTACCTCGGCACCCCCAACGCCGAGCTCATGGCGTACCTGGGCGCCCTGCGTCCGCGCTACCGCACGGGCCTGGTGAGCAACAGCTACGTCGGCGCCAGGGAACGCGAGCAGGCCGCGTACGGATACGCCGGCCTGGTGGACCACATCGTCTACTCGCACGAGGCGGGCGTGCGCAAACCGGACCCGCGCATCTACCGGACGGCCTGCGACGCCCTCGGCGCCGACCCCGCCGCCACGGTGTTCCTCGACGACCACGAGCCGTACGTCGAGGGCGCCCGCGTGGCCGGCCTGCACGCCGTGCGCTTCACCTCGAACGCCCAGGCCGTCGCCGAGCTGGACGCGCTGCTCGGGCTCAGCCGTCCGTCAGCACCGCCGGCCGGTCCGGATGATCGGCCCTGACCACCACGTCGGCGGCCCGCTGCGGGCGGGCCTCGCGTTCGTACCGCTCGTAGGCCGGCAGTCGCCACCGCTCGTCCGGCGGCGTGCGCCGCGCCAGCGCCCCCGCCGACAGCCACACGTGCACGCTCACCTCGAACGGCAGCCCCCGCCCCAGCAGCAGCGTCCCGTCCACGAGCACCACCCCGCCCGGCGCCAGCTCCCGGTACGGCAGCCGGTACGCGCGATCGATCCCGCTGTCCCACAACGCCGGCAGCACCCGCCCCGAGCCGCCCGGCTCCAAGGGTTCGAGCACCTCGCGCAGCAGGCCCTTGACGTCGAGCCAGTCCTCGTAGAAGACGTCGGGATCGGTCCGGCCGTGTTCCAGCCGCAGCGAGGCCGGCCGCAGGAAATCGCCCGCCGACACCCGCAACACGGGCCGGCCGCGCAACCGCAGCGGCGCCACCAGCTCGTCGGCCAGCGCGCCAGGCCCCGCCGCGGGCGCCCCGTCGACCGCCACCCGCACCCAGGCGTCCCTGGGCCGCGCGGCGACGAGCTCGGCCAGCTCCTCGACGAGCGCCTCCCGCGAGATCGGACGTGCACGCATCGACGCCAGCCTACGCCCCCGAAGATCACAAGCGGCCGGGCTCCCGGCCCCTTGAGGACCGCATCGACCACAGCGGGTCTGTGCCGGACGAAGGCCGACGCGGTGATCCAGGGGAAGCGCGAGTCTCGTCAGCTCGGACGGACAAGATCGCATAACAGTAAGGCCCAGGCTCGGGATCATCTCCCGGACCTGGGCCTTCGTGCCTGGAGCGGACGACGGGAATCGAACCCGCGTAGCTAGTTTGGAAGACTAGGGCTCTACCATTGAGCTACGTCCGCGCGAACCGGTCGAACTCTGGTCTAGACTTCATCCGGTCGTCAGGGCGTAAGCGTACCGGAGTCACGGACCGCATGCGCACCCGGCGAGGCGGGGCGTGGCGCAGCTTGGCAGCGCGCTTGCTTTGGGAGCAAGAAGTCGCAGGTTCAAATCCTGTCGCCCCGACCAGCCAGAAGGCCCCATTCGATCCGGGTGGGGCCTTCTGAGTGACTGAGCCGGAGATCATGTCTCCTCGCCTCTCGCGAAGATGCGGTCCATGGCGATGGCACCGGCCTTGAAAATCGGGCGGATCTGCCTGCGGTAGCCGGCCTCGGCCGAGGCGGAACCGGAAGGCCGCTACGAACCCGGCGAACGACTCCCCGCGGAAGCGGCTCCGGCAGGGCGCTTCAAGGTCAGCCTGCCGACCGTCCGCCAGGCAGCGGGAGTGCTCCGGTCGCAGGGCATCGTGGAGCCCAAGCCATCATCAGGGGCGTGCTGCGGCTCATTGCAGGGATTGGTGGGAGGACTGGCTGGCCAAAGTCATGGTGCTGAGGGTGGACGCGTTCTCGGAGGCGATGGCGTTCTCCACGCGCTCGACCAGCACCTTGAAGGCGGCTTCGTCCTCGAGGCCCTCGAACACACCCGTCCGGGTCTTGTAGTGAAACAGTTCCTGGCCGAGCGCCTGCTCGGTGGACCGATAGTTCTTCCACTGCTCTCTGTAGTGGTACACGCTCTCCAGCGATACCAAGATCACGACCATCAGGCTGATGAGCGTCGTAGCGATCTCGACATAGGGCAGCTTGATGTTCACGAGCACAGGGACAACCGCTGCTCCAACCACAGCCAAGGTTCTGAGGCGGAGGTGGAGAGCCTTGGTCTTGACCGCCTTGCCGTCGTACCAGCCTCTGTACTGCTCCAGGCGCTGCTCAATGTACTCGGCAGGCCCGAGCATCGTGTCTGCCTGAGACGGCCTTGCAGCGGAAGCGGGTACGTCTTCTGCCATGCTCGAAGCTCCTGCCTGCTCAACGATTCGGAGTGGCACGCACTGCACGCGGAGCCCCAGCCGGGACGACCGATGCGGGTGATTTTATGGGTCGCCGAGATCGCCCTGCCACCAGTGAGCTGACCTGCTGTTCGCATCCTGTCGCCCCGACCAGGTCATCGGCCCCCTCCGGCGCGGAGGGGGCTTCTTGGTTCGCGGCCCCGGACGAAGTGCCCATTAAGGTCGAGGCGTGACAGACAACCGTGTGCCCCCACCCCTCACCGGCGACGAACGCACCGTGCTCGGCAACTGGCTCGAATGGCATCGCGGCACGTTGGCCGTCAAATGCGCCGGCCTCACCGACGAGCAGCTGAGGCTCCGCTCCGCCGAGCCGTCCAGCATGTCGCTGCTCGGTCTGGTCCGGCACCTGGCGCACGTGGAGCGCGTCTGGTTCCGCCGCGTGCTGAACGGCGAGGACATCCCCCGCCTGTGGAACAAGGACGTCGACAACGACGCCGACTTCAACGACGTGGACGACGCCTCGGTGGAGGAGGCGTTCGCCACCTGGCAGGACGAGATCGAGCGCGCCCGCGCCATCTCGGCCGCCAAACCCCTCGACGCCGTGGCCGACCGGAACGGCCAGGACTGCACCCACCGCTGGATCCTCGTCCACATGATCGAGGAGTACGCGCGCCACAACGGCCACGCCGACCTGCTGCGCGAGCGCATCGACGGCGCCACAGGCGAGTAGCGGCCAGCCCGAGGGGCCAGAGTGGCGGCCAGGCCGAAGGGTCAGAGTGGCGGCCAGGCCGAAGGGTCAGAGTGGCGGCCAGGCCGAAGGGTCAGAGTGGCGGCCAGGCCGAAGGGTCAGAGTGGCGGCCAGGCCGAAGGGTCAGAGTGGCGGCCAAGCCGAGAGGGGCGAGGGGTCAGCCCTCTTCGGGGCTCTCCTCGGCGCGGAACAACGCCCACACGGCCTTGCCGCCGCGGTCGAGCGGGTCCCAGCCCCAGCACTGGCTGTAGGTCTCGACGATGTAGAGGCCGCGCCCGTTCTCGGAGATGAAGTCCGGCTCCTTGCGGCGCGGCACCTCGTCGCTCGGGTCCGCCACCGCCAGCAGCACGTGCGGCGACACGCGCATCAGCAAGAGCTCGATCTCCCGGCGGCCGGCCGCGTACATGGCGTATCTGACGGCGTTGGTCACCAGCTCGGACACCACGAGCGCGGCGTCGTCGCTCAGCTCGTGCAGGCCCCATCCCCGCAGCGTGGAGCGGGTCACGTCCCTGGCGGTCTTCACCGAGTCGGCCTGGAAGGGCAGGGGGCACGCGGTCGTGTTCGGCTTCCCGCCCTTGAGCAGGTGGTCGAACCCCACCTCACGGGTGATCTGCAGGCAATCGGCAGTGGCCAGAGGATCCTCCACCATGCCGCCGATACCTCCCCGTAGCCCTCGGTTTAGTGCATGTTTGGCCCACAATGCACTAAGCCATCATGGGTCACGAACGCTGCGGCTGCAAGACCCAAATGCACGTGCAGCTGCAATGTGCAACAGCATGCGCCTTTTGGGGCAAATCTCTCCTAATCGGACACGAGGTTGAGACCTTGTCATACCCGGCAATGTGGTGTCACTGTGTGTGCGGACCTTGATAGGAGGCAAAGTGACGCAGAACCAGCCGGGTTCCGGGCCGACGGCGCTGCGCATCCTCCTGGGCTCCCAGCTGCGAAAGCTCAGGGAGGCGAAGAACGTCACCCGCGAGGAGGCGGGGCACCTCATCAGGGGCTCCGAATCCAAGATCAGCCGCATGGAGCTGGGCCGGGTGGGGTTCAAGGAACGTGACGTCGCCGACCTGCTCACCCTGTACGGCGTCGTGGACCCGCAGGCGCGAGCCGCCGTCCTCGACCTGGTGGCCACCGCGAACGAACCCGGCTGGTGGCACCGGTTCAACGACGTCCTGCCCACGTGGTTCCAGGCGTACGTCGGCCTTGAGGAGGCCGCCGCCCGGATCAGGACCTACGAGGTCCAGTTCGTCCCGGGACTGCTCCAGACCAAGGAGTACGCCCGGGCGGTCGTCACCGCCGGAGCGGCGGGCATCGCGGCGGAGGAGATCGCCAGGAGGGTCGACCTCAGGCTCGAACGCCAGCGCATCTTCGACCGGCCGGACGGCCCCGTCTTCTGGGCCGTGATCGACGAGGCGGCGCTGCGCCGGCCCATCGGCGGCGTCGAGGTGATGCGCGCCCAGCTCGAACACCTCATCGACCTCATGCGGCAGCCCAGCATCACCATCCAGATCATGCCGTTCAGCTTCGGCGGCCACAGCGCCGAGGGCGGCGCCTTCAGCATCCTGCGCTTCCCCGACCGCGACCTGCCCGACGTCGTCTACGTCGAGCAACTGGCCAGCGCGCTGTACCTGGACAAGCGTGAGGACGTGGACCGATACACGGAGGTCATGGAGCGACTGTGCGCCGTGAGCACCACTCCTGATGAGACGATCGATCTGCTGCGGACGATCGCCGAGGAGTTCTGACGGCGACGGCGTCGTTGTTCGGTACGCATCTGCCCTAGACTGGCCATCGGCGTTGGATCCCGCCGTGGCGGAGCATGCCCAACGCCGCTCATGTGGGCGCGGCGCGTGAGCCGTACCGAATGGACGCGCCCGCGATCACTCGTAGCTTGATCAAGGAGACCATTCCGTGAAGACCGCTGTCGAGGAGCTCAGCCCGACCCGGGTCAAGCTCACCGTCGAGGTGCCGTTCGAAGAGCTGCGCCCGAGCATGGATGCGGCGTACAAGAAGGTCGCGCAGCAGGTGCGCGTCCCCGGGTTCCGGCCTGGCAAGGTTCCGGCCCGCATCATCGAGCAGCGCTTCGGCCGGGCGGTAGTGCTGGAGGAGACCCTCAACGACGCGGTGCCCAAGCTCTACGGCCAGGCCGTCGACGAGGTCGACGTGTTCCCGGTGAGCCAGCCCGACATCGAGGTCACGAAGATCGACGACGGTGAGCAGATCGAGTTCACCGCCGAGGTCGACATCCGGCCCAGCTTCGAGGTGCCCGACTACCAGGGCGCCGAGGTCACCGTCGACTCCGCCGAGGTCTCCGACGAAGACGTCGACGCCCAGCTCGACTCGCTGCGCCAGCGCTTCGCGACGCTGACCGGCGTCGAGCGCGCGGCCGCCAACGGCGACTTCGTGGTGATGGACCTGCGCGCCGAGATCAACGGCGAGAACATCGAGGAGCAGCAGGCCAGCGAGGTCTCCTACGAGGTCGGCGCCGGTTCGGTGCTCCAGGGCCTCGACGACGCCCTCGCGGGCATGTCCGCGGGCGAGGAGAAGAGCTTCAAGACCGAGCTCGTCGGCGGCGAGAACGCCGGCGAGGAGGCCGACGTGATCATCAACGTCAAGTCGGTCAAGGAGAAGGTCCTGCCCGAGCTCGACGACGAGTTCGCCCAGCTCGCCAGCGAGTTCGACACGCTCGACGAGCTCAAGGCCAGCATTCGCGAGCAGGCCCGCCGCAACAAGCTCATCGACCAGGTCGTCCAGGCCCGCGAGAAGGCCCTCGACGCGCTGCTCGAGAAGATCGACATCCCGCTGCCCGAGAGCGCGCTCAAGGCCGAGGTCGATGCCCGCAAGCACAACCTCGACCACCAGATCGCCGAGAGCGGCCTCAGCCGCGACGCCTTCTTCCGTCTCTACCAGACGACGGAGGAGGAGCGTTTCGCCGAGTTCGACAGCAACGCCGCCAAGGCGCTCAAGGTCGGCTTCGTGCTTGACAAGATCGTCAAGCAGGAGGAGCTGGGCGTCAACGAGCAGGAGCTGACCAACTTCGTGGTGCGCCGCGCCATGGAGATGGGCGTCCAGCCCAACGAGCTGGCCAAGCACCTGGCCGACAACGACCAGCTCACGCTGGCCATGGTCGAGATCGTCCGTGACAAGGCCAAGTCCGTGCTGGGCGACGCCGCCAAGGTCGTCGACAGCGAGGGCAACGAGGTCGACCTCAAGGCCATCTACGCCGAGATCAACGGCGCCCCGGTCGAGGACGAGGCCGACGAGGCCGCCGAGTCCGAGGAGAAGGCCGAAGCCTGATCTTCCCCGAAGTCCCCGGACCCGATGGGTCCGGGGGCTTCGTGTTTTCCGGGCCGCGTCGGCGCGCCGTGCGCGTCCGCGAGCGCGGCCGAGCGCGTGTACGCGCCCAGAAGGCACCTGACGGTCCCGCGGGGCACGAACGGCCCCTCAGGCACGGGGGCCGCCCTCCGACCGCTCGACAGCCCCTCACCGCCACCGTCCGCGCGACCGCTTCCCCGGCCACGGGCGGCATCCACCGGTACGCAATCCCCCAAGCTCCACGAGCCCCACCAGCACGGAACCGACCCCGCCGAAACGCCCACAGAGCCGGACCATGAGCTGGACGTGGAGGAACGGCGTAGGCTGGCAGAAGACCGGCCACCCAGACCTGCGCCGTCAGCGAACAGTACGGGGGACCGGGCATGACCTGTGGGCGTCGCGCGTTAAGGTCACAAGCAAAGCCAATCACTTACGACGCATCGGAAGGTGACGCTGTGACCAGCCCGCCGACCTTCTATCAGCCTGAGTCGCGAGGCCGTGAGAACGGCTCGTCCTTCCGGCTTGAGGACCAGCTTTACCAGCGCCTGCTGCGTGAGCGCATCATCGTGCTCGGTCAGGAGGTCAACGACGAGATCGCCAACCGGATCTGCGCCGAGCTGTTGCTGCTCGCGGCCGACGACCCCGAGCGCGACATCACGCTGTACATCAACTCGCCGGGGGGCTCGGTGAGTGCCGGTATGGCGATTTACGACATGATGGAATATGTGCCTAACGACGTGTCCACGGTGGTGATGGGCATGGCCGCCTCCATGGGGCAGTTCCTGCTCACCGCCGGCGCCCGCGGCAAGCGCTACGGCCTGCCGCACGCCCGCGTCATGATGCACCAGCCGTCCGGCGGCATCGGCGGCACCGCGGCCGACATCGCCATCCAGGCGGAGCAGATGCTCTACGTGAAGAAGACGCTCGCCGAGCGGATCGCCTTCCACACCGGGCAGCCGCTGGACCAGATCGAGTCCGACTCCGACCGCGACCGCTGGTTCACGGCCGAGGAGGCGAAGGACTACGGCTTCATCGATCACGTGGTCCGCAGCGCGCGGCAGGTGCCCTCCGTGGGCCCGGTCTCCTAGGGGGAGCTGACATGAACATCCAGAGCCGTTACGTTCTCCCCTCCTTCGTCGAGCGCACGTCCTACGGCGTGAAGGAGATGAACCCGTACAACAAGCTCTTCGAGGACCGCATCATCTTCCTCGGAGTGCAGATCGACGACGCGTCGGCCAACGACGTGATGGCCCAGCTGCTGACGCTGGAGTCGCTCGACCCCGACCGTGACATCAGCATCTACATCAACTCGCCCGGCGGCTCGTTCACGGCCATGACGGCGATCTACGACACGATGCAGTTCGTCCGGCCGGAGATCCAGACCGTCTGCCTCGGCCAGGCCGCGTCCGCCGCGGCCGTGCTGCTGGCCGGCGGCACCCCGGGCAAGCGCTTCGCGCTGCCCAACGCCCGGGTGCTGATCCACCAGCCCTCCACCGAGGGCGGTGGCCAGGGAAGCGACATCGAGATCCAGGCCCGCGAGATCCTTCGCATGCGATCCCTCCTTGAGGACATCGTGGCGAAGCACACGGGCAAGGCCTCCGCCGACATCCGCAAGGACATCGAACGCGACAAAATTCTCAACGCGGACGAGGCGAAGGCGTATGGTCTGATCGACGACATCATCCCGACCAGGAAGAAACGAGCTCAGGCCGTCGCTTCCTAGTTGAGATGTGACGCACCGGAGCGCTGCCCAATAGGGCACGTTCCGGTGCGACTCGCCGCTAGGGGGCTCACTGAGGGCCCAGAAGACGGTAACGTCGAAACCTGAGCGGTTCGGCCTAGTCCGGAGGATGTCCGGAGACACTGCTCGCGTGAGCAGGGCGGTCCCACGCAAAGGAGTATCTGGGGTGGCACGCATCGGCGACGGGGGAGACCTGCTGAAGTGCTCTTTCTGCGGGAAGAGTCAGAAGCAAGTCAAAAAGCTCATTGCCGGTCCAGGCGTCTACATCTGCGATGAGTGCATCGATCTCTGCAACGAGATCATCGAGGAGGAGCTCTCCGAGTCCTCCGAGCTCAAGTGGGACAACCTGCCCAAGCCGAGGGAAATCTACGAGTTCCTCGACGCCTACGTCATCGGACAGGACAAGGCGAAGAAGGCGCTCTCGGTGGCGGTCTACAACCACTACAAGCGGGTGCAGTCCGGCGACCGGGGTAGAGACGACGGCCTTGAGCTGGCCAAGAGCAACATCTTGTTGCTCGGGCCGACCGGGTCGGGAAAGACTCTCCTCGCACAGACTCTGGCGAAGATGCTCAACGTGCCCTTCGCCATCGCCGACGCGACGGCCCTCACCGAGGCCGGTTACGTCGGCGAGGATGTCGAGAACATCCTGCTCAAGCTCATCCAGGCCGCCGACTACGACGTCAAGAAGGCCGAGACGGGCATCATCTACATCGACGAGGTCGACAAGATCGCCCGCAAGAGCGAGAACCCGTCGATCACCCGCGACGTCTCCGGCGAGGGCGTGCAGCAGGCGCTGCTGAAGATCCTCGAAGGCACGACGGCCTCGGTGCCGCCGCAGGGCGGGCGCAAGCACCCGCACCAGGAGTTCATCCAGATCGACACCACCAACGTGCTGTTCATCTGCGGTGGAGCCTTCGCCGGCCTCGAGAAGATCATCGAGTCGCGCATCGGCAAGAAGGGCATCGGCTTCAACGCCATCATCCGCTCGAAGGAAGAGGTCGACACGGCCGACATCTTCGGCGACGTGATGCCCGAAGACCTGCTGAAGTTCGGCATGATCCCCGAGTTCGTCGGCCGCCTGCCGGTCATCACCTCGGTCCACAACCTCGACCGCGAGGCTCTCATCCAGATCCTCACCGAGCCCCGCAACGCGCTGGTCAAGCAGTACCGCAAGCTGCTGGAGCTCGACGGCGTGGAGCTGGAGTTCACCGACGGCGCCCTGGAGGCCATCGCCGACCAGGCCATCCTGCGCGGCACCGGCGCCCGCGGGTTGCGCGCGATCCTGGAGGAGGTGCTCCAGTCCGTCATGTACGAGGTGCCCTCCCGCCAGGACGTCGCCCGCGTGGTCATCACCCGCGAGTCGGTGCTGGAACACGCGATCCCGACGCTCGTCCCGCGCGACCAGCTCGCCGCCAAGCAGCAGCGCACGCCGCGCGAGAAGTCGGCCTGACCGTCCGCGAAAAACGCCCCCGGGTTCGTCCTGGGGGCGTTTCGCTTGTCCGGCTCCCTAGAATTGGTCCTTGTGACCACGCAAGAGCTGCCCACCCAATACACGCCGGCCGACGTCGAGACCCGTAGCTACGAGCGCTGGGTGTCCGAAGGCTACTTCCACGCCGACCCGGGCAGCTCGCGCGTGCCGTACAGCATCGTCCTCCCGCCGCCCAACGTGACGGGCGTCCTGCACATCGGTCACGCGCTCGACCACTCCATCCAGGACGCGCTGACCCGCCGCGCCCGCATGCAGGGCCGCGAGACGTTGTGGCTGCCCGGCATGGACCACGCCGGCATCGCCACCCAGAACGTCGTTGAGCGCGAGCTGGCCAAGCAGGGCCTGTCCCGCCACGACCTGGGCCGCGAGGCGTTCGTCGAGCGCGTCTGGGAGTGGAAGGAAGAGTCCGGCGGCCGGATCCTCGGCCAGATGCGCAAGCTCGGCGACGGCGTCGACTGGGAGCGCGAGCGCTTCACCATGGACCCGGGGCTGTCGCGGGCCGTCCAGACCATCTTCAAGAAGCTCTTCGACGACGGGCTCATCTACCGCGCCGAGCGCATCATCAACTGGTGCCCGCGCTGCCTCACCGCGCTGTCCGACATCGAGGTCGAGCACAGCGAGGACGAAGGCGAGCTGGTCTCGATCCGCTACTCCGACGAGATCGTCGTGGCCACCACCCGCGCCGAGACCATGCTCGGCGACACGGCCGTGGCCGTCCATCCCTCCGACGAGCGCTACGCCCACCTGGTCGGCACGATGGTCGAGGTGCCGCTGACCGGCCGCATGATCCCCGTGGTCGCCGACGAGCACGTCGACCCCGCCTTCGGCACCGGTGCGGTCAAGGTCACCCCGGCCCACGACCCCAACGACTTCGAGATCGGCCGCCGCCATTCGCTGCCGTCCCTCACCGTCATGGACGAACGCGGCGTCATCACCGCCCACGGTCCCTTCCAGGGGCTCGACCGCTTCGAGGCACGCCCGGCCGTGGTCGCCGCGCTGCGCGCCGAGGGCCGCATCGTCGCCGAGAAGCGCCCCTACCTGCACTCGGTCGGCCACTGCTCGCGCTGCAAGACCGTGGTGGAGCCGCGGCTGTCGCTGCAGTGGTTCGTCAACGTCTCGCCGCTGGCCAAGGCCGCCGGCGACGCCGTGCGCGACGGCCGCACCCGCATCCACCCGCCGGAGCTGGCCAAGCGCTACTTCGACTGGGTCGACGACATGCACGACTGGTGCATCTCCCGTCAGCTGTGGTGGGGCCACCGCATCCCGGTCTGGTACGGCCCGGGCGGCGAGGTCGTCTGCGTCGGCCCCGACGAGGAACCGCCGGCCGGCTACACCCAGGACTCCGACGTCCTCGACACCTGGTTCTCCTCCGGACTGTGGCCGTTCTCCACGCTCGGCTGGCCCGACTCCACCCCGGAGCTGGAGAAGTTCTATCCGACCTCCGTGCTCGTCACCGGCTACGACATCCTGTTCTTCTGGGTGGCCAGGATGATGATGTTCGGTCTCTACGCCATGGACGGCCGTCCGCCGTTCCAGACCGTGGCCCTGCACGGCATGGTCCGCGACCAGTACGGCAAGAAGATGTCGAAGTCGTTCGGCAACGTGGTCGACCCGCTCGACTGGGTCGAGCGCTTCGGCGCCGATGCCACCCGCTTCACGCTGCTGCGCGGCGCCAACCCCGGCGCCGACGTGGCGGTGAGCGAGGAATGGGCGGCCGGCTCGCGCAACTTCTGCAACAAGATCTGGAACGCCACCAGGTTCGCGCTGATGAACGGCGCGGCAGTGGGCTCGCTCGACGGGCTCGACCTCACCGCCGCCGACCGCTGGATCCTGTCCCGCCTGCAGACCGTGGTCAGCGCCGCCGACGCGGCCTTCGACGAGTACGAGTTCGCCAAGGCCTCCGACCTGCTCTACCACTTCGCCTGGGACGAGGTCTGCGACTGGTACCTGGAGCTGGCCAAGATCCAGCTTGGGGAGGGGCTCGAACACACCCGGCTCGTGCTCGGGCATGTGCTCGACGCGCTGCTGCGGCTGATGCATCCGCTGGTGCCGTTCGTCACCGAGGAGTTGTGGCGAGCGGTGACGGGTGGCGAGTCGATCGTCGTGGCCCCCTGGCCCCAGACCGACGCGCGCTACGCGGATCCGGCGGCCGAGGCCGAGATCGACGCCCTGCAGGAGCTCGTCACCGAGGTCCGCAGGTTCCGTTCCGACCAGGGGCTCAAGCCTGGCCAGAAGGTGGCCGCCCGTCTGGGGTTGTCCGGCACGCCGCTGGAGACCCAGGAGAGGGCGATCCGCGCGTTGCTGCGGCTGACCGAGCCGGCGGAGACGTTCAACGCCACAGCGCGCCTCAGCGTGGGCGCGGTGACCGTGGAGATCGACACCGCGGGCGCCATCGACGTCGTCGCCGAGCGCAAGCGCCTGGAGAAGGATCTGGCCGCCGCCCGGAAGGAAGCCGCGCAGGCGGCTGGCAAGCTGGGCAACGAGCAGTTCATGTCCAAGGCGCCCGACGACGTGGTCGCCAAGGTCCGGGGCCGGGCCGAGCAGGCCGCCGCGGACATCGCGCGGCTTGAGGCACAGCTGTCCGGGCTCGGGGTTTAGAGCATACGAACGCGGGGAAGGTCCATTCGTTACCGAAGATGGACCTTCGACGTCCTCAGGGCTGCTAGAGTTTTCAACGCGAGGCCGATCGGCCCCGACACCCCTTCTGATCAACCCCGACTTTCGGGCTCTCTGACCTGGCGGTTGGACAAAGGCCGGAAGTTAGAGTAAGTTAGCAGGGTTGCTCCGAAACGGAGCAGGTCCGGAAGCTCCCGGATCGGGCGGTTTGACAAGAATCGTCCGGATCTGGTAGACTGAAGGAAATGAAATGTGAGCGCCTCTGAGCGAGGATCCGGGAACGGGTTCTGGTGAGGAAGTACGCGTCCGTTTCTTGAGAACTCAACAGTGTGTTCAAAGCCAGTGCATGAAACACATGCATAACCCCGTCCAAATCTTCGGATGGACGGATTCCTTTTTGGTTGGGATTCAACCACTTTTCCAAGCATTGTTTGGAGAGTTTGATCCTGGCTCAGGACGAACGCTGGCGGCGTGCTTAACACATGCAAGTCGAGCGGAAAGGCCCTTCGGGGTACTCGAGCGGCGAACGGGTGAGTAACACGTGAGCAACCTGCCCCTGACTCTGGGATAAGCCCGGGAAACTGGGTCTAATACCGGATA